>CALWYM010000026.1 GCA_944385775.1 uncultured Oscillospiraceae bacterium
TCTTAAAAGTCCGTCAGTTACGGTATCCATATACATAATAGGCATTAAAAGGGAAAAAAGCTTTATATAATTTCCTATTTCATTATTTTCATAAAAAGCTTGCCCCAGTTCTCTGGAAAGGGAAAAAAGTACGCCCATAATAAAAATAGAGAATACAAGGCACAGCTTTAAAAGCGTATTTGCCGCAGATGCTATGGCTCTGTCCTTACCCCTGACCTGATCCTTTGTGAGCTCGGGAACAATAAGCTCTGACACCGAAGCAAATATAACTGACGGATATGTAATTATGGGAAAAACCATACCGTGTATAGTTCCGTAATCACTGAGCGCTGCCTCCCCAGAAGCTCCCGAGCGCTGAAAACCCCTCGGAATGAGAAGATTTTGAACCGTATTAAGAGCTGTCCTTGTATAGGCAGTAAATGCAAGAGGTACCGCAATTTTAATAATTCTGTTTAATATCCCACCTTCCTTAAATCTGGTTTTATCATATTTACGTGAATCAATTTTGTATAAAAGGTAAATCAGGAAAAATGACAGTATTTCTCCGGATATTCCGCCTACGGCTACGGCGGCACAGGTCATCTCCACATTACCCTGACTTACAAACTTTAAAAGTACTCCTGAAACAAGAACTCTCATAACCTGCTCAAATACTGAGGCCGCAACCGAGCCCATAACTCTGCCCACTCCAACAAAGTATCCTCCAAGAGCCGCGCCTGCTGACAAAAACGGCATACTAAGAGAAAGTATTCTAAGTGCCGGAACCGATCTGCTGTCTTTAAGCAAACCGGTACCGATTGGCTCCGCCGTTTGGAAAAGTATAAAGCAGGTCGCGGCACCGCACACCATAGCGTAAATTAAACAGTGTCTCACTATATTGGGAATATTGTCCCTTCTTCCCCTGCCGATTTCCTCCGAAACAAGCCTTGTAGTGGCAAAACGAACGCCGGATATTGCCACAGTTGCTCCGAATGAATTTACGCTCATTATAAGCTGAAAGAGACCTATACCGGCAGCACCCATCTTCTTGGACAAAATTACCTGGAACATAAGTCCTATGGTTCTAAGAAGAAGTGTCCCGCTTGCTAACAGCAGCGTGTTAAGTACAAGTCTCTTTCCCCTCATGGTCACACCTCCGTAGTTTACTAAAACCACTATATGACCACATATTAAAATTTAGACGGGCTTTTTGAAATCTAATTCAAAGTACCCTCATTATCGCGTATAAGCTTCTCAATGCTTTTTCTCAGCATTTGATTTTCCTTACTTGAAAGCTCAGGGTCAGTTTTGAGCACCTTTTCCGCCGCTTCTCTGGCAGATACAAGTACATCCATGTCTGTTGCAAAGCTGGCTATACGCATTTCCGGAAGGCCATGCTGCCTGGAACCGAAAAAGTCACCGGGACCACGAAGCTTCAAATCCTCTTCAGCGATTTTAAAGCCGTCGTTTGTACTGCACATAACCTTAAGCCTCTCTCTTGCCTTATCGCCACCCGCTCCTTCAAAAATCACACAGTAGGATTTGCTTTTTCCTCTCCCCACTCTGCCCCTGAGCTGATGAAGCTGAGAAAGCCCGAACCTGTCACCGTTTTCCACCACCATCAGCGTAGCATTCGGTACGTCAACTCCAACCTCGATAACCGTCGTTGCCACGAGAATATTAATATCTCCGGACACAAAGCGACTCATTACGTCGTTTTTCTCCTTGGGCTTCATTTTCCCATGGACCAGTCCCACCGAAAGGTCAGGAAAAATTTGCTGGCTAAGCTCCTTTGCGTATTCCTTTGCTGATTTAATATTATCCTGTATCTCCTCGTTTTCCTCCACCGCAGGACAAACTACAAATACCTGATGCCCCTGAGAAACCTGCTTTCGCATAAATGCGTAAATTCTATTTCGCATTCCCTCTCCCACGGCAAAGGTGTCAACCTTTTGTCTACCCGGCGGCATTTCGTCTATAACAGAAACATCTAAATCACCGTACACAATAAGCGCCAGAGTTCTGGGTATAGGCGTTGCGGACATAACGAGCACATGGGGACTTTCTCCTTTCTCCGTAAGCGCCGCGCGCTGGGAAACACCGAAACGGTGCTGCTCGTCCGCAATAACAAGTCCCAGATTATTATACTCTACATCCTTTGAGATAAGAGCGTGTGTACCCACAATTACCTGAGTCAGACCGAATTTCAGATTCTCCAAAACTGTCCTTTTTACCTTTGCTGTCTGACCACCGACAAGAAGCTCCGTTCTTATTCCAAGCGGCTCCAGCATATCACGGAGAGTAGCGTAATGCTGCTCGGCCAATATCTCCGTAGGAGCCATAAAAGCCGCCTGATAACCGTTTTTCGCTGCATTCCAGCAGCAGGCTGCGGCAATAACCGTTTTGCCGCTTCCCACATCTCCCTGAATAAGCCTACTCATGGGTCTCTGACCAGACATATCGGAGAAAGCATCATCTATCGCCCGTTTTTGCGCCCCAGTCAGACTGTACGGCAACCTTGATGTAAACTGAGACAAATCCGGCGGATTCATAGGGTAACCCTTTTTCTCGCCCTTTCGTTCCCTGAAAATTGAAAGCGCACAGGAGAGCACGAAAAATTCCTCAAAAATGAGTCTTTTCCTTGCCAGCTCAAGAGCCTCATAGCTTTTCGGAAAGTGGATATTTTCATATGAGAACCTTGACTGGGCAAGGTTGTTTTCTATCTGCACCTTATCCGGCAAAGGATTAGGAAGCCTGTCTCCGCACTCTCTCAGCCCCTGGCTCACACACTTTCGTATGACATTTTGATACAATCCGGCTGTTGAATGATATATTGGAACTATTCTTCCTGTTAAAGTCTCGACGCCCTCCCTTTCAAAAACGGGATTTGTCATTTCCGGTCGCCCTGGCTGTCCTGTCACCTTGCCGTAAAATATATAGCTTTCACCGGGTATAAGCTGCTCCTTAACGTAGCTCTGATTAAAAAAAGTAATATTCATAGTGTTTATTTCATCCACTACACGGACTTTTATTAAATCAAGCCCACGCCTGATATGGGAATACTTTGGTACAGTGGCAACAGTAGCCCATACACAGACACGCTCCCCATCTACAAGGTCTCTGATCCTCTTTATAACCGTCCTGTCGTCATAGGCTCTTGGAAAATTCGTTATCAGATCTCTGAGAGTAGTTATTCCCAACTTTGCAAAAAGCTTCGCTCTGGCTTCTCCCACGCCCTTAATATATTTCACATCTGTCTCAAGAGACAACATAAGCTCACCTCCCTATCCGCCCATTAATATACAGCAAGATAAACATAAAGACTGACGAATTATGCCAGTCTTTACATATACTTATATTCTTTGGGAAAGAAGCTCCGAATACTGACTTCTAAACTTCGAGAATGTTCCGTTTTCAAGACTTTCCCTGATTTTTTCCATAAGCTCATTATAAAAATGAAGATTATGCAAAACCGCAAGCCTGAGACCGAGAATTTCTCCGGAAACAAAAAGATGCCTTAAATAAGCCCTTGTATACATACTGCATGCGGGACACCGGCAACTTTCGTCAATGGGTCTTTCGTCCCTGGAATATTTTTCGTTTCTGATATTAATAATCCCGTTCCAGGTGAAAAGATGACCGTGCCGACCATTTCTTGCAGGCATAACACAGTCGAAAAAATCAACGCCCCTGTACACGGCCTCAATAATATTTGACGGAGTACCCACACCCATAAGGTATCTGGGTCTGTCCTTCGGCATATACTCCTCCACAGCTTCTATGGTGTCGTACATCTCCTGGTGGCTTTCACCCACAGCCAGACCACCTATGGCATAACCAGGCAAGTAAAGCTCCCTGATTTTCTTCATGTGGTCAATTCTAAGGTCTTTATAGGTCGCGCCCTGGTTAATTCCAAAAAGCATTTGACCGGGATTTACAGTACCTTCCATGCTGTTCAGCCTTTCAAGCTCATCTTTACATCTTTTGAGCCATCGAAATGTCCTGTTACAGGAGTTTTCCACATATTTATACTCAGCAGGTATTCCGATACACTCATCAAAAGCCATGGCAATATCAGAGCCGAGATTGGACTGTATTTTTATGCTGTCCTCGGGACCCATAAAAATCTTACGACCGTCAATATGGGAATTAAATTCTGTGCCTTCCTCAGTGATTTTTCTAAGCTTTGCCAGAGAGAAAATCTGAAATCCACCTGAGTCGGTTAGAATAGGTCTGTTCCAATTCATAAATTTATGGAGACCGCCCATATCACGAATAAGAGTGTCCCCCGGTCTTAAATGAAGGTGATAGGTATTGGAAAGTTCTATTTGGCAGCCGATTTCTTCAAGGTCACGGCTGTATATACCTCCCTTAATTGCAGCCGCTGTACCTACGTTCATAAAAACAGGGGTCTGGACAATACCATGGGGCGTTTTAAACTCGCCCCGTCTGCCCTTTCCCTCTGTACATTTTATGTCAAACATAATACTGTCCTTTCAGTTTTCTTATTTAATAAACATCGCATCTCCAAAGCTGAAAAAACGGTATTTTTCCTCAACTGCGATTTTGTAGGCATTCAGCACCTTTTCCCTGCCGGCAAGAGCTGAAATAAGCATAATTAGAGTGCTCTCGGGCAGGTGAAAATTGGTCACCAAACAATCAAGACACTTAAAACGGTAACCCGGATAGATGAAAATATCAGTCCAGCCTGACCAGGGCTCAATATGACCATTTTCATCAGAAACAGTCTCAACGGTACGGCAGGAAGTCGTTCCCACACAGACGATTCTTCCACCGTTTTTCTTGGCATTATTTATCTTATCAGCCGTTTCGCGGTCAATTATGCAAAACTCGGAGTGCATATCATGCTCCTCGATTTCCTCCTCCTTAACCGGTCTGAAGGTTCCAAGCCCAACATGGAGCGTGATATAAGCCAGCGTTACACCCATATCCTCTATCTTTTTTAAAAGCTCCGGAGTAAAGTGAAGTCCAGCAGTAGGCGCAGCGGCAGAGCCTAGCTCCTTTGAGTACACTGTCTGATAGCGCTCAGAATCAGAAAGTTCCTCATGGATATACGGCGGCAGAGGCATTCTTCCGAGCTTTTCCAAAATTTCAATAAAAATTCCGTCATAATGGAACTTAATAAGCTTATTTCCTCCGGTTACCTCTCCCACCACAGTGGCGGTAAGCTCACCGTCTCCAAAGGTAAGGTCTGTCCCGGGCTGGGTTTTTCTTCCCGGTCGTGTAAGACATTCCCACACGCCATCGCCCTTATCAGTAAGAAGCAGCACCTCTACCGCTCCCCCAGTAGGACGTTTTCCGAAAAGCCTTGCAGGAAGTACTCTTGAATTGTTCATTACCAGGCAGTCGCCAGGTCTTAAAAACTCAGGCAGATCATAAAAATGCCTGTGCTCTACCTGACCGGTTTCCTTGTCCAAAATCATAAGCCGGGAATTGTCCCTTTTGTCTATTGGAGTTTGTGCAATTAGCTCCTTTGGTAAATCATAATAAAAATCTGACTTTTTCATTAAATCTGTCCTTTATAATTGCTGAGAAAACGCAACAACTGCGTCCGTATAATAAAATGTAAGTATATCCAGGTATGTTTTTCCGTATATCTTTGCCATAGAATAAGCACCCCACTGGCTCATTCCCACATTATGACCCCAGCCGCTTCCGTTTATAACAAAACTCTCACCGGTGGATGAAGCCGTCCCGGAAGTTTCGATTTTCTCAACGTCGCCTGTTGAGGTTATCGCATACGTATCGCCTCCCGAAAGGGACGAGGTTCCTCCTGAACCCACTGCAAAAAGGTTTTCAAAAAGTGATGACAGGAAATTATCCGAGTCATTTACATATATGCCGTTTGCGCTACCCTCATAGCCGTTTATTGTATATCTCTGGCTCCTAAGTCCAAGGATAAGGCGACAATTCTCCTTTGAAAAGGTAAAGGTCTTTCCGTTAGAATCTGTAAATCTGATTCTTTTAACGTTTCCTGTGGGTGTAAACTCGAGTATTTCAAATTTAGTAATCGTGCCGCAACTATATCCCTTGCTCTGAAGCTTAGACGCAAGCTCGCTGCCTGTATAGGTTACAGACCAATTATAATTTGAAATTTTATCTATAACAGCTTCCTCATAGGGATCGATGACGCCTCTCAAATATGGCAAAGCCTCATTCCAAACATTTTCGCTGGATTCCGACGCTCCACCGTTTGATGAATAGTAGAACGTCTCACAAAGCTTGCCGTCATATGTAAGGTACATACCGCTTGTCTCATTAACCGCTCTGTCGGTAACATCATTTGCGCTGTTTGTGCCTCCGTAGACCTGGCAATCGGTAGTATTACAAATATCAAATCCCATACTCGAATGTTTGTTTAAATAGAACATGGCATATGTCCTGGCACAAACCGCAAGGGCTTTCAGCGCCTCAATTGGCCACGACGCGAGCATCTCATAGGGCAGAACACCCTTGACGTAATCCTCAATATTTACGTAATTGACCACGTAAAATGTATCAGTACCCTTTCTTACATAGGAAAAATTGCCGTAATACCGGACGTTTTTGTAATAAGTGAGAGTCTTGGTACCCTGGGTAGAAATGGGTCTCACCGCGAGGAAGGATTTTCCGCCGCCGTCAAACTCAAACAAAATCCTGTTTGTCCCCGTTTCCACAACAGTCATCGTATAGGAAGTTCCACTGTTTACGCTTCCACTGTACGGTACGTTAGGAGCGACAGCTGCGGCTGCGGAGGACGATGTATAATTTCCTACGCAGACGTAATACTTGCCGTTCTCATACTTAATAAAGGACTCCGAACTTAATGTACCCAGCGACGCCAGGCAGGAAGCGGCAGACTGATAATCTGAAAAGGACTCGTTTATCTGGTAATGGAAGCAGCCAACCACTACGCTGCCCGATGTACCCTCCATATAAGACCTGCTGCCGGAATTATAGTAGAGGTTTCTGTCAACAACCATGGTTATGGCATTTGTATCTGTAACTGTAACCCCAAGGGAGATAAAGTTTCTGTTTGAATCATAATAACCCATTTCATAGCCATATCCATAACCGTCAACATTCTGAAGATTGGCTGAAGCAAATGTCCTGGACGTTGTTACCCCGTCGTTATAATATAGCCCAACCCTGACAGTGTCAGTAGGGGCAGTATAATTTTCATCAGCATATGCTGTTGTGGTTATACCCAGAAGTGACGCTGTCACAAGAAGATATACAATTACGCGTTTAAGTGTTCTTTTCATAAGTAAACCTCGTATAAATTAAAAAGCTCTAAAATTGTTGACATCTTTTATTACGTATGTTAGCATAAAATTTGCTCCGGCAGAAGCAGAAAAAAAGCTACGCCCAGCAATAAGTAACATTATATTACAAAATCCGAGTTTTGGCTAGTATCCCACCTGTTTTTTTAAGATTTTTTTGGTTATGAATTCTTCCCTATGGGAATATGCTGTATTGGAGGCGCATTATGAAAAAGTATAAAGTAGGAGTAATAGGTGCAACCGGCATGGTCGGTCAGCGTTTTGTAACACTAATTGCGCAGCATCCGTGGTTTGAACTGACAGAGGTTGCCGCGAGCAGCCGCAGCGCCGGCAAAAAATACGAGGACGCCGTTAAGGGCAGGTGGGCAATGGAAGCCGCCATTCCCGACTGCGCCAAAGGTATGATTGTTAAATCAGCGGAGGAGGACATTGGGGACATCACAAAAAATGTTGACTTTGTTTTCTCTGCCGTTAACATGAAAAAGGATGAGATAAAAGCCCTTGAAGAAGCCTATGCAAAGGCGGAGTGCCCCGTTGTCTCAAATAACAGCGCTCATCGCTGGACTGAGGACGTACCTATGGTTGTCCCGGAAATTAATCCCGACCACATTGATATTATTCCAAGTCAGCGAAGGCGCCTTGGTACAAAGCGGGGTTTCATTGCTGTTAAGTCAAATTGCTCCCTTCAAAGCTACGTACCGGCACTTCACCCGCTGAGAGATGAATTTAATCCCACAAAAGTTCTTGTCTGCACCTATCAGGCTATTTCCGGTGCAGGAAAAACCTTTGAAACATTCCCGGAAATAATCGACAATGTTATTCCGTTTATCAGCGGCGAGGAAGAAAAAAGCGAACAGGAACCCTTAAAGCTATGGGGTACCATTGAAAATGGGAAAATCGTACCTGCCAACTCACCCTCAATTACAGCCCAGTGTTTCCGTGTACCATGCTCGGATGGTCATATGGCGGCTGTGTTTGTAAGCTTTGAAAAAAAGCCCACCGAGGAGGAAATTTTAAGCCGCTGGAGCAGCTTTTCATCTGTACCTCAAAAGCTTAATCTTCCCTCTGCTCCAAAACAGTTTATTCATTATTTTGAAGAGCAGGATCGTCCACAGACAAAGCTTGACAGAAACCTTGAAAACGGTATGGCGATTTCTGTGGGAAGGCTTCGTCCGGATAGTCAGTATGACTACAAGTTTGTCTGCCTCTCCCATAACACGCTGAGGGGCGCCGCAGGCGGCGGAATACTGCTTGCCGAGCTTCTCTGCGCCAAGGGATATATGGACTGATTTTAGATTATTATAATTATCTGAAAGGAACATTTTGATTGAAAAATCCTTTGTTTGTCGGCTCATCAGTAGCTATTGTCACACCTTTTGATAAGGGAATGGTTGACTATGAAGCTTTTTCCAAGCTCATTGAGATTCAGAAACTCAACGGTACCTCAGCCATTACTGTTTGCGGCACCACCGGTGAAGCATCCACTATGACTGACACTGAACGGTTTGATGTAATCAAATTTACAAAGGATATTTGTAAAAACATTCCGGTTATTGCAGGTTCAGGTTCAAATTCAACTATTAAAGCCCTGGAAAACTCAATTATTGCTGCCGAGGCGGGAGCCGATGCACTTCTTGTCGTCACCCCCTATTATAATAAAGCCACAGACACAGGTCTCATTCGTCACTACACATACATTGCGGACCGAGTAAACAAACCCGTTATACTTTACAACGTTCCATCAAGGACCGGCGTAACCATTAAGCCGGAAACATATGCTGCGCTGTCACAGCATGATAACATTATAGGAGCCAAAGAGGCTTCGGTAAACCTATCAGATTTTATAAAATCCCGAAACCTTTGCCCGGAAGATTTTTATTTCTGGAGCGGAAATGATGACTTAACTGTGCCCATGATGAGCCTTGGTGCAAAGGGAGTTATTTCTGTTGCCGCCAATATAATACCAAACATTATGTCTGATATGGCGTCCTACTGCCTGGAGGGGAATTTTTCTTTCGCGTCAACACTTGCCATCAGGTACAGGGAGTTGATTGACGCGCTTTTTGTGGAGGTCAATCCAATACCTGTCAAGGCAGCCCTCAGCCTTATGAATCTTTGCAAAAATGAGCTTAGGCTTCCTCTTACCTCCATGGACAAAAATAAAGAGATAAAGCTTTATGAAATAATGAAAAACTCAGGTTTATTATAAATTGCCGGTCAAACTCCTTTTTAAATTTTTAAACTAAAAAGCTGCACCCAAGTTGGGTGCAGCTTTTTTTGTTTTTTAATTATTCCGCAGCTGCGGCTGCCTCTGCAATTATCTTCTCCTGAACATTCATAGGAGTCTCATCGTAGCGAACAAACTCAAGAGTAAAGGAACCTCTGCCCTGGGTCATGCTGCGAAGATCTATGGCATATGTCATCATCTCAGCCATAGGAACCTCAGCCTCTACAACCTGGTTTCCGTCATGGTCAACGCTCATTCCCATTGGATTACCACGTCTCTTGGAAAGGTCTGACATTATGTCGCCCATATTGGAATCGGGGATTGTTACTTTCAGAAGACCTATAGGCTCAAGGATAACAGGATTTGCATTTACAAGCTCCTTAAATGCCAGCTGAGCTGCCGTCTTAAATGCCATTTCAGAGGAGTCAACCGGGTGATAAGAGCCATCGTAAAGTGTAGCCTTAAGATACACAACGGGGTAACCAGCGAGAATACCTCTGCCGAGGCTCTCCCTCAAGCCCTTCTCAACTGCCGGGAAGAAGTTCTTCGGAACGCTTCCGCCAAACACTTCCTCAGCAAACACAAGGTCCTCAGTCTCACTCTGTGGCTCAAATCTTATCCAAACGTCACCAAACTGACCGTGACCGCCGGACTGCTTTTTATGACGTCCGTGAGCCTCAATCTTTTTACGGATTTTCTCCCTGTAAGCAACCTTGGCAGGCTCCAAAACAACCTCAACGCCAAACTTACTCTTAAGCTTGGAGCAAATGACATCAAGCTGAGTGTCGCCCATACCCGAAATAACCATCTGCTTAGTCTCAGCGTTATTAATTACCTGGAAGGTTCTATCTTCCTCGTTAAGCTTTGAAAGACCCTGAGCAACCTTATCTTCCTGACCCTTTGTCTTTGGTCTGATTGCCATCTGATAGCAGGGTGTCGGGAAATCAATTCCTTCTGCGGCTGCTACATTCTTTGGATCACACAGGGTATCGCCGGTCTTAGTGTCGGAAAGCTTGGATACAGCGCCAATATCTCCGGTACCCAAATCCTTAACCTCAACCATCTTCTTGCCCTGAACTGCGTAGAGACGACTAAGCTTCTCCTGGGTCCCAGTACGTGCGTTGACAACAACATCGTCAGCACTTACCTTACCGCCTATAACCTTGAAAAGGCTGTATTTTCCAAACTGGTCAGATATAGTCTTATATACGATAAGCTTTGTAGGTCCGTCTATATCAATATCGTCATCATTCTCTGCAGGGAACATATTAATAATGGAATCAAGGAAGAAATCCGTTCCAAGGCCATTAACTGCGCTGCCAAAGAAAACAGGGCAAATTTCACCAGACGCAATACCGGTAGCAAGGGCGGAATAAACCTCATCACTGGACAGGTCGCCCTCTTCAAAGTACTTTTCCATCAGCTCTTCGCTGGTACCGGCAGCATTCTCCACAAGCTCATTATAGTGCCTTACTACACGCTCCCTAAGATGTTCCGGCATGGGAATTTCCACATTCTTGCCGTCAACAATCTGGTACGCCTTCTTTGTGAAAACGTCAATAATACCGACAACACTTTCGTTCTCAATTATAGGCTCGGAAAAAGCAACTACACGCCTGCCGAAATTCTGTCTGAGAGCCTCGTAGGTTTTATTAAAGTGCGCGTTCTCCTCATCAGTCTTTGAAATGTAAATAGCCCTTGGAATCTTATTTTTATTTACAAGCTTCCACGCCTTCTCTGCGCCAACATTGAATCTATCCTTAGCAGAAAGAACTATCACCGCTATGCCTGCCACACGCAGCGCCTCAAGTACCTCGCCCTCAAAATCAAAGTAGCCGGGAGTATCAAGAATATTTATCTTATGACCCTTGTACTCT
>CALWYM010000027.1 GCA_944385775.1 uncultured Oscillospiraceae bacterium
GGGAGCGGTAACGCCGAAGGGGATACCTACCAGGGTGGTAATGATAATTGAAATGAGAATTGCGCCCTTAACGTTTTTAACAAGCAAAATCACGGTGATGAAAAGACCGAAAAGGAAAACAAGGAAGGAAGGCTGGTTAAGGGTGGAAAGAGCAGGAACGCCGCCGTCAAAATTGACGATGCCTACATTAAGAAAACCGATATAGGCGACAAAGATACCGATACCGCCGCCAATGGCGTTCTGAAGGCTTTTCGGAATGGACTTGATAATATGCTTACGAACCTTTGTAACGGTAATGAAGATATTGAGAAGTCCGCAAATGAAAACCATGGAGAGAGCCTGCTGCCAGGTGAAGCCCAGACCGAAGCACACGGTGTAAACGAAAAATGCGTTCAGACCCATGCCGGGAGCCTGTGCGTAAGGCACGTTGGCTACAAGACCCATTACCAGGGTGCCGATGATGGATGCGATGATGGTCGCCAGGAATACCGCGCCCCACTCCATGCCGGACTGGGACAAAATGCCGGGGTTAACTACAATGATGTAACTCATTGCAAAGAAGGTGGTGAGACCGGCCATTATTTCCGTGGAAACAGTAGTGCCGTTCTCTTTGAGCTTGAAAAACTTTTCCATATGAAACCTCCTGTAATAAAATTTTCCCTGAAGTCATCATAGCACAGGGGTTTCAAAAAATCCATATGATTTTGTATTATTTTAGTATATTTTCTCGATTTGGCGAATTTCATCTGTTAATAAAGCTGCAAGTTAGGCAAAGAGACAAAGAGACATCACATTAAGGGAGCAGTTTTTTGCCAAAGCTTTACAATAATCTATACATTATATATAATAGGGAGAGAAAAGGAAAAAATAAAAAATAAATTTCAAAATTTCCCTTGACAAGCTATGCTATATATGGTAGACTACCAGAGCACGTTAGAGGGGAGCTACACCTCTTTGTGCCCATATATGCGATGATCTGGGAGATTGCTCCGTAAGGAGGTAACTTTCAGGGAGTATGTCCGGTACCGCCTCTTTTGACGGTACACAATCGGGCGGCTGAGGAATTATTGTTGTTTGGACGTATATCGTCCGAGCAGTTGACAGCCGGATAAGTCCGGCTATTTTACTGAGCGGAAGTGATACGCACGGCAAAGTGTACTGAAAAAATTCCTCACCGTACGGAAAAATGCAGCAAAACGTACGATAATTTGGAGGAAAGAAAATGGCAGCAAAGAAAATGATTCGCATTAGACTTAAGGCTTACGATCATCAGCTTATCGACCAGACTGCTGAGAAGATTGTTGAGACTGCAAAGCGCACTGACGCTCAGGTATCCGGTCCTATCCCGCTTCCCACAAAGAAAGAGGTTGTGACCATACTCCGCTCCGTCCATGTAAATAAGGACAGCCGTGAGCAGTTTGAGCGCCGCACACATAAAAGGCTTATCGACATTATCGCTCCTACCCAGAAGACTGTGGAGAGCCTTATGAGTCTTGAGATTCCCGCCGGTGTGGAGATTGAGATAAAGCTCTGATTCACAAGGCGGAGAGCCCCTTACCGAGGGGCGGAAAAACCAGTCAAAAAGGTCTTCGGACTTTTTGCAAAATTGCTTTAACCCATCGTCCGTGACTTGCGTGAAGCGGACGGGGTCATGTCGGAAAGCGGCGCCTTATTAAAGGTTGCTGGGCGCAAGGCGGACCGACCAATAACCTTAAATAGGAGGAAATAAATTATGGCTATGGAAAAAGCCATCATCGGCAAAAAGGTCGGCATGACGCAGATCTTCGATGAAAACGGCAAGGCAGTCCCTGTTACCGTTATCGAAGCTGGTCCCTGCGTAGTCGTCCAGAAGAAGACCGTCGAGAACGACGGCTACGAGGCCATTCAGCTTGGCTTCGAGGACGTGGCGGAGAAGAAGCTCTCAAAGCCTGAGATGGGTCATCTGTCAAAGGCAGGCGTTTCACCTAAGAGACACCTGAAGGAGTTCCGTCTGGCAGACTGCTCCAAGTTTGAAGTTGGCGACGAGATCGGCGTTGACCTTTTTGAGAAGGGCGACCAGGTTGATGTTACCGGCATCAGCAAAGGTAAGGGCTACCAGGGCGCCATTAAGCGTCACAACGCTCAGCGTACACCTACCAGCCACGGCGGCGGTCCTGTTCACCGTCACGCCGGATCCATGGGCTCCACTTCCACCCCTTCCCGTATTTATAAGGGTAAGATCGGCGCCGGACAGATGGGCAATGAGCAGGTAACTGTTCAGAACCTCGATATAGTCCATATTGACCAGGAGCTTAACGTAATCGCAGTCAGAGGAGCAATTCCGGGACCCAAGGGCGGTATTGTTTACATTAAGAACACCGTCATTAACCGCTCCAAGGTTAAGGGACCGGCAACCACCATCAGCTCCAACCCGCAGAAGAAGTCTGCAAGAGGCTAAGGAAAGGAGAGAGATAAATGCCTAAAGCAAACGTTTATAACATGGCCGGAGAGGTCGTAGGCGAAATCCAGCTCTCCGAGACCATTTTCGGCATAGAGCCCAATGAGTCTGTTCTCCACGCTTCCGTGAAGAACCATCTGGCAAATCTCCGTCAGGGCACCCAGAGCGCCCTTACCAAGGCAGAGGTTTCCGGCGGCGGCGCAAAGCCTTACCGTCAGAAGGGTACCGGTCACGCTCGTCAGGGCTCAATCCGTAACCCCCATTACACCCACGGCGGCGTTGCATTTGCACCGAAGCCACGTTCCTACAAGTTCAGCCTGAATAAGAAGGTTAAGAGACTGGCAGTCCGTTCAGCTCTTTCCCAGAAGGCTATCGAGGAGGCTGTCATCGTTGTTGACGGTCTCGACCAGAATGAGATCAAGACCAAGAGCTTCAAGACCTTCCTCACCAAGGTCGGCGCTGACGGAAAGGCTCTTGTAGTTACCCCTGAGGTACGGGAGAATGTGGTTAAGAGCGCAAGGAATATCCCCGGCGTAGTTACCACCATCGCCACTATCCTCAGCCCCTACGAGATTCTCCACGCCGATAAGTTCGTTGTGGACAAGGCCGCTCTTGAGAAAATCGAGGAGGTGTATGCATAATGAAAACAGCTTATGACGTCATACTCCGCCCAATTATCACCGAGCAGTCCATGGAGTCTACTGACCTTCTCAAGTACACCTTTGAGGTCAGCCAGGACGCAGGTAAGGCTGAGATCAAAAGCGCTGTTGAGGAGATCTTCGGCGTTAAGGTTATGAAGGTATCCACCCTTAATGTTAAGGGCAAGGAGAAGTCTATGGGCAGATACCCCAAGGGCAATACAAGATCCTGGAAGAAGGCTGTCGTAAGGCTTACACCGGACTCTAAGCCCATCGAGTTCTTCGAGGGAATGGTATAAGGGAGGATTAATAAAAAATGTCTATAAAGTTTTTTAAGCCTACCACTCCGTCTAGAAGACATATGTCCGTTTCCGGCTTTGACGGAGTTGATAAGAAAGCAAAGCCCGAGCGCTCCCTTACAGAGACCCTGAAGAAGCACTCCGGTCGCAACAGCTACGGTCGCATTACTGTCCGCCACAAGGGCGGCGGAAACCGCAGAAAGTACCGTATTATTGACTTTAAGCGTGATAAGGTAGATGTGGAGGGAACTGTCCTTCGTCTGGAGTACGATCCTAACCGCTCCGCCTACATTGCTCTTGTTGAGTATTCAGACGGCGAGCGTCGCTACATCGTAGCTCCTGTTGGTCTTAAGGCAGGCGACAAGGTAATGAGCTCTGCCGCTGCTGATATTAAGCCCGGCAACACTCTGCCTATCGCAAATATTCCTGTGGGTACTGTTATCCACAATATTGAGCTGTACCCCGGCAGAGGCGCACAGCTTGTACGTTCCGCCGGAACTGCCGCCCAGCTTATGGGTAAGGAAAACGGACTTGCACAGATCCGTCTCCCCTCCGGTGAGTACAGATATGTTAGACTTGACTGCAGGGCTACCGTTGGTCAGGTGGGCAACATTGACCACTCCAATATTGCCATCGGTAAGGCAGGACGTACCCGTCACATGGGTATCCGTCCCACCGTCAGAGGCTCTGTTATGAACCCGGTTGATCACCCCCACGGCGGCGGCGAGGGCAAGAGCCCTGTGGGACGTCCAGGTCCTGTTACCCCATGGGGTAAGCCGGCACTGGGCTACAAGACCCGCAAGACTAAGAACCGTACAAATAAGTTCATAGTCAAGCGCCGTAACGAGAAGTAAGGAGGGATAGAGAGAATGAGTAGAAGTGTCAAGAAAGGTCCTTTCGCAGCTCCCGAGCTTCTGAAAAGGATCGATGAAATGAACAGTAAAGGCGAGAAGAAGGTCCTCAAGACCTGGAGCCGCGCGTCAACCATTTTCCCGTCCTTTGTTGGTCACACGATTGCTGTCCATGACGGACGCAAGCATATTCCGGTTTACATCACCGAGGATATGGTCGGGCATAAGCTCGGCGAATTTGCGCCAACTCGTACCTTCAGGGGTCACGCTGGAAGCAAGACCGGTAAATAAGGAGGCAGAAGAATGGAAGCAAGAGCACAAGTTAAGTACGCACGCATTTCTCCCCGTAAGGTCAAGATTGTATGCGACCTTATAAGAGGTAAAGATGTTAAGACTGCCAGGGCTATACTTTTGAATACCCCCAAGGCAGCTTCCGAGATCATGGTAAAGGCTCTCAAGAGCGCAGTTTCCAACGCTGAGAACAACATGGGTCTCGACCCGGCTAATCTCTACGTTTCTGAGACCTACGCAAACCCGGGGCCGATCCTTAAGAGGATGCAGCCTGTTTCCAAGGGCAGAGGTTACAGAATAAACAAGAGAACAAGCCATATCACCATCGTAGTTAAGGAAAGGGAGGAGGCGTAAATAAATGGGACAGAAAGTCAATCCCCATGGACTGAGAGTTGGCGTTATTAAGGACTGGGATTCCCGTTGGTACGCCAGAGACGACAAGGTCGGAGATCTTGTTGTGGAGGATTACAAAATCCGTAAATATCTTAAGAATCTCCTCCGTGAGGACGGAGTTCCGAAAATTGAGATTGAGCGTGACAGCGCGAAAATCAAGATTTTCATTCACTCATCCCGTCCGGGACTTATAATCGGTAAGGGCGGCGCCGAGATTGAGAAGCTTCGCACCGATCTGGAGAAGAAGCTGGGTAAGCCCGTAAGCCTCTCCATTGTTGAGGTTAAGACTCCCGATACCGATGCGCAGCTGGTAGCTGAGAATATTGCCCGTCAGCTTGAGAACAGAGTCGCATTCAGACGTACCATGAAAAACGCCATGAGCAGAGCAATGCGTCTGGGCGTCCGTGGTATCAAGATTAAGATTTCAGGTCGTATCGGCGGCGCCGAGATCGCTCGTAGCGAGAGCTACCATGAGGGTACAATTCCGCTGCAGACAATTCGTGCCGATATTGATTACGGCTTCGCTGAGGCTGCTACAACCTATGGTCGTATCGGAATAAAGGTATGGATTTATAAGGGCGAGATTCTCTCCCAGACTCTCCGCACCACTCCGAGAACCATGGATACAAACAGACCGAACCAGCGCAGAGATCGCAGAGACGGTGACCGCAGAGGAAATCGTCAGGGCGGCGACCGCAGGAATTACTCCCGTCAGGGCAATCGCTCAGGCGGACAGCGCGGACCACGTCAGTCCGCTGATACTCCTAGAGAAGGAGGAAATAACTAATGCTTTTACCTAAGAGAGTAAAATACCGCAAGGTGCAGAGAGGTCGTATGAAGGGCGTTGCCACCCGTGGCAATACCGTTACCTATGGCGAGTACGGTCTTGTTGCTACTGAGCCTTGCTGGATAACTTCCAACCAGATCGAAGCAGCACGTATTGCTATAACCCGTTACACAAGACGTGGCGGTAAGGTCTGGATTAAGATTTTCCCCGACAAGCCTGTTACCCAGAAGCCTGCCGAAACCAGAATGGGTTCCGGTAAAGGATCTCCTGAGTACTGGGTTGCCGTAGTAAAACCGGGCAGAGTGCTCTTTGAGATTGCCGGCGTTTCTCCTGAGGCTGCTCAGGAGGCTCTCCGTCTGGGAAGCCACAAGCTCCCCTGCAAGACAAAGATCGTAAGCCGTGATACCGAGACAGGTGGTGAATAAGATGAAGGCAAACGAGGTAAGAAAAATGAATCCTTCCGAGCTGGAGGAAAAGCTTAAGGACCTGAAGAAGGACCTGTTTACGCTCCGTATGCAGCACGCTACGAACCAGCTTGACAACCCTGTTAAGATATCCCTTGTAAAAAAGGATATTGCCCGAGTCCAGACAATATTACGTGAAAAGCAGCTCGAGCAGTAAGGAGGAAAGCAATGAGTGAAGTCAGAACGTCTTCCAGAAAGACAAGGGTGGGCAAGGTTGTTTCTGATAAGATGGACAAGACCATAGTGGTAGCCATCGCTGACCGTGTGCAGCACCCTCTTTATAAAAAGATAGTTAAGAGAACCTACAAGCTCAAGGCCCATGACGAGGAGAACGTCGCCGGAGTAGGCGATACCGTCAGAGTTATGGAGTGCCGACCTCTCTCCAAGGAGAAGAGATGGCGCCTTGTGGAGATCGTTGAAAAGGCGAAGTAAGGAGGCAACAATATGATACAGCAGGAAAGTTATCTTAAGGTTGCCGATAATACCGGCGCCAAAGAAATCAAGTGCATTCGTGTTCTTGGCGGCTCCAAGAGAAAGTACGGAAACATCGGCGATGTTATCGTAGCCTCTGTCCGTAAGGCTGCTCCGGGCGGTCAGGTAAAGAAGGGCGATGTTGTCAAGGCAGTTATCGTCCGTTCTGCCAGAGGTGTTCGCCGTACAGACGGTACCTATGTCCGTTTCGATGAGAACGCAGCAGTTCTTATCCGTGACGACAAGACCCCTGTGGGCACCCGTATCTTCGGGCCTGTTGCAAGAGAGCTTCGTGATAAGGATTATATGAAGATCCTGTCCCTCGCTCCCGAAGTAATATAAGGAGGTCGGAGATAGAATGAATATAAAGACTAACGATACAGTAGTTGTCCTTTCCGGCAGGGATAAGGGCAAGCAGGGCAAGGTTATCTCCGCCGATCCCAAGAATCTCAAGGTTATTGTTGAGGGCGTAAACGTCGCCAAGAAACATCAGAGACCTATGAGACAGGGTCAGGAGGGCGGAATAATCTCCAAGGAGACTCCAATCTATGTCTCCAAAGTCCAGCTCATTTGCCCCAAGTGCGGCAAGGCAACAAGAGTTGCTCACGGCGTGAATGCCGAGGGCAAGAAAACCCGCGTCTGCAAAAAGTGCGGCGCGGAGATGTGAGAGGGAGGTAAGCTATGCCTAGACTTAAAACAAAGTATCAGGAAGAAATCGCTCCGGCTCTCATGGCAAAGTTCCAGTATAAGAGCGTTATGCAGATCCCAAAGCTTGACAAGATTGTCATTAACGTAGGCTGCGGCGACTGCAAGGATAACAAGAAGATGCTTGAGGCAGTGCAGAGGGAGATCTCCCAGATCACCGGTCAGCACGCAGTCATCACCAAGGCCCGCAAGAGCGTCGCTAACTTTAAGCTCCGTGAGGGTATGGACATCGGCGTTAAGGTAACTCTCCGCCACGATAAGATGTGGGAGTTCCTTGACAGGCTCTTCAATATAGCTCTTCCCCGTGTACGTGACTTCCGTGGAATCAATCCCAACAGCTTCGACGGCCGCGGCAATTATGCCCTTGGCATTAAGGAGCAGCTGATTTTCCCCGAAATCGATTATGATAAAATCGAGAAGATCCGTGGCATGGATATAATCATGGTAACTACCGCAAAAACCGACGAAGAGGCTAGAGAGCTTATTTCTCTCCTTGGCGCTCCGTTCTATCAGAACTAAGGAGGACGTATTTAATGGCAAAGAAATCAATGATTTTAAAGCAGCAGGCTGAGCCCAAGTACTCCACCCGTAAGTACAATCGCTGCAAGATCTGCGGTCGTCCTCACGCCTATCTCCGCAACTATGGCATTTGCCGTATTTGCTTCAGAGAGCTGGCTTATAAAGGCGAAATTCCCGGCGTAAAGAAAGCTTCTTGGTAAGCTTTTTCCGTTGTGCTTCGTTACACGCCCTCGCAGTATATTAATACAGCGTCAGGCGTGTGCCTCGCCCAACGAAAAAATCTGCACCAAGACAGGCTAGAGATGGTTTGAGGGAAATCCCAATACAGCTGCGCGGCTGCGCCTAGCCACAGAAAAAAATCTTCACCAGCCGACAAGTGCTCGTTTTTGGTAAGAAAAGTCGGCGGGAGAAGTCAGGCGTGTGCCTCGCCCAACGAAAAAATCTGTACCAGGACAGGCGAGAGATGGTCTCAAGCGACCGAGACTTAATCTGTCGAAATTGCCGGAAAAACAGAGATTTTTCCCTGATAATTAGGGGAAATAATGGGAAAATATTTCCCAAATTACGGTTTCCGTACTTGATTTAAGGCTGGAAATCGTGTACAATAAAGAATGGCCGATTTGGTCACGATTAAATTGTAAATAGGATGGCGAAAGGTCTGGGGCAATCAAGTATTGTTCCGGATACCTCGCCGCCTGAACCGCTTTTTGCGGTAACTCTAATTTAGGAGGATATTTTAAGATGCAAATCACCGATCCAATTGCGGATATGCTCACCCGTATCAGAAATGCAAATTCCGCAAAGCATGCCACCGTTGATATCCCCGCATCAAACATGAAGAAGGCTATTGCCGAGATTCTGCTTGAGGAAGGCTATATCAAGAACTATCAGATAGTTTCAGACGGCGGTCAGGGAGTTATCAAGGTAACTCTCAAGTACAACGGAACAGAGAAGGTTATCAAGGGCCTTCGCCGTGTTTCCAAGCCGGGTCTGCGTGTTTACGCCGGCACCGATGAGATTCCCTACGTTCTTAAGGGACTGGGAATTGCAATAATTTCAACTTCCAAGGGCGTTATGACCGACAAGAAGGCAAGAGCTGCTCATGTCGGCGGCGAAGTCCTTGCGTTTGTGTGGTAAGGAGGTAAGCTGAATGTCAAGAATCGGAAAAGCTCCCATCCACGTACCGGCAGGAGTAGAAATTACAGTAGCAGCGGAGAACGAGGTTACAGTCAAGGGACCAAAGGGCACCCTTACAAAGAAGCTTTGCCCTATTATGACTATTGAGCAGAATGATGGCGTTGTAACCGTTTCCCGTCCTAACGATGAAAAAGAAACCCGTGCTCTTCACGGTCTTACAAGAAGCCTTCTTCACAACATGGTTGTCGGCGTTACCGAGGGCTATGTCAAGAATATGGAGATTAGCGGCGTCGGTTACAGAGCCGCTAAGGAAGGCAAGAATCTTGTTATGAACCTGGGCTTCTCCCATCAGGTAACAGTACCTGAGATAGAGGGCATTACCATTGAGGTTCCTGATCCCAACAAGGTTGTTATCAAGGGCTGTGACAAGCAGCTGGTAGGACAGTTTGCGGCAGACCTCAGAAATAAGAGACTGCCTGAGCCGTATAAGGGCAAGGGTATCAAATATGCTGACGAAGTTATCCGTCGCAAAGAAGGAAAAACAGGTAAATAAAAGGAGGTGTGCCTAAATGATTAAAAGACCTAACACAAGTGCTCAGCGCATTAAGAGACATAAGAGAATAAGAGCCAAGATCTCCGGCACGCCGGTTAGACCAAGACTTGATGTTTTCCGTTCCAAGGCTAACATCTATGCTCAGATAATTGACGACGTGGCGGGAGTAACACTTTGCTCCGCATCCACCGTTGAGAAGGGCTTTGACGGCTACGGCGGAAATAAGGAAGCAGCCCGCAAGGTTGGACTTACCATTGCGGAGCGCGCCCTTGAAAAGGGCATTAAGACCGTTGTCTTCGACAGAGGCGGCTACGTCTATCACGGACGTATCCAGGAGCTTGCTGAGGGCGCCCGTGAGGGCGGTCTGGAATTTTAAGAGAGGGAGGAAGAAATTAGATGGCTTATTCTAACAACAATAGAAGCAATAGAAAAGAAGAAGTTAAGTCTGAGTATATTGAGAAGGTTGTCTCCCTCAATCGTGTTTCCAAGACCGTTAAGGGCGGCCGCATTCAGAAGTTCTCTGCCCTCTGCGTAATCGGAGACGGCAAGGGAAAGGTTGGTTTCGGACTCGGCAAGGCGGCTGAGGTATCCGAGGCAATCCGTAAGGGCATTGAAGATGCCAAGAAGAATATAAAGACAGTTACACTCTCCGGCAGCACTATTCCCCACGAGGTTACCGGCAAGCATGGCGCAGGACGTGTTCTCCTGATGCCGGCACCGGAAGGAACCGGAGTTATCGCAGGCGGCGCAGTTCGTGCAGTTATCGAGGCTGCAGGAATCACGAATATCAGAACCAAGTGCCTCAGATCCAATAATCCTGCAAACGTTGTTGCGGCAACCGTTGACGGACTTTGCCAGCTTCGTGACGCCCAGCAGGTTGCTGAGACCCACGGTAAGTCCGCCCAGGAAATCGCAGGCTAAGGAGGACTTTGAAAAATGGCAATTAAGATAAAGCTCGTAAAGAGTCTCAATGGAAGACACGCAAAGCACATTGCTACAGCTGAGTCCCTGGGTCTCCACAAGATTGGTGACGAGACCACCCAGCCTGATAACCCACAGACCAGAGGCAAGATCGCAAAGATAGGCTATCTCCTTCAGGTCACAGAAGATAAATAAGGAGGGTTTGCGTAATGAAATTAAGCGATCTTTCTCCTGCGGAAGGCTCCACCAAGGTAGCCAAGCGCAAGGGTAGAGGAATCGGAACCGGTAACGGCAAGACCGGCGGACGTGGACACAAAGGTCAGAAGGCCAGAAGCGGAGGCGGCGTAAGAGTCGGCTTCGAAGGCGGTCAGATGCCTCTTGCACGTCGTATCCCTAAGAGAGGTTTCAACAATATTTTTGCAAAGCCACTGGACGCAATCAATGTATCCATGCTTAACAGATTTGAGGACGGTTCAGTTGTTGACGCTGATGCTCTCAAGGCTGCCGGAATTCTTTCAAGCTGCAAGTACGGCGTGAAGATTCTCGGAAACGGTGAAATTGAGAAGAAGCTTACCGTTAGAGCTTCTGCGTTCTCTGAGGTTGCAAAGCAGAAGATCGAAGCAGCCGGAGGAAAGGCTGAGGTGATCTGAGGTGCTCCAGACCATACGAAACGCCTGGAAAATTGAAGAGATCAGAAAAAAGGTTCTTTTTACACTTTTTATAATCCTTCTGTACAGGCTTGGAAACGCAGTTCCTGTTCCGTATATCAATAAGGCTGCACTTGAGTCCTATTTTCTGACTGTTTCAAACACGGTCCTGGGTCTTTATAATATGATGAGCGGCAGCGCCTTCTCCCAGGCTACGATTTTCGCGCTGTCAATACAGCCCTATATTAACGCATCCATCATTATTCAGCTTCTTACAATCGCGATTCCCGCCCTTGAGAGGCTCAGTAAGGAAGGCGGCGAGGAGGGCAAGCGTAAGCTGGAGAGAATTACTCGCTACACCACCATTGTTTTGGCACTGCTCCAGGGCTACGCTTACTATGTACTTTGTAATTCCAATAACCTCCTCCAGACCGGTACCGGTTTCTGGCAGGCTCTCGTTATTGTGCTGACATTCGTGGCAGGCTCTTCAATCCTTATGTGGATGGGTGAGCAGATTACCGAGTTCGGTATTGGAAACGGCATTTCGATTATCCTTTTCGTGAGCATTGTTTCCCGTCTTCCAAACACGGTTATCTCCATGGTGTCCAGCGTTATTGCTACACCTTCAACATGGTGGATTTATCTGCTCTGCCTGGTCGGCGCTGTCGCAATGATCGGTCTTGTGGTTTTCGTAACCAACGCGGAGAGAAGAATCCCCGTTCAGTACTCAAAGAGAGTTGTGGGACGTAAGGTGTACGGCGGTCAGTCAACTCACCTTCCTCTGAAGGTGAATATGTCCGGCGTTCTGCCTATCATCTTCGCCCAGTCCATTGCTTCCCTTCCCGCAACTGTCGCGGCCTTTGTGCCTGGCTGGCAGGACAGCTGGTTTATGAAGCATTTCGGAACAAACTCTATACCCTATATGATAGTGTACTTCCTGCTCATAATTTTCTTTGCGTACTTCTATTCAACAGTACAGTTTAACCCGGTTGAGGTTTCAAATAACCTTAAGAAGAACGGCGGATATATCCCGGGATTCCGTCCCGGCAAACCCACCAGCGATTTCATCAGCAAGGTCCTCAACAAAATCACCCTTTTCGGTGCCATTTATCTCGGCATCGTGGCCATTGTACCGCTTATTGTTGGCGCAGTTTCTGAGACCGCTGCCAGCTCCGGCATTGCCATAGGCGGCACTTCTCTGATGATTCTCGTAAGCGTTGCTCTCGAGACAGTTCAGGGACTTGAGGCGCAGATGATTATGAGGAACTACAAGGGATTTCTTGAATAATTAATGAGGCACTGAACATGAAGCTAGTATTATTGGGTGCACCTGGCGCAGGCAAAGGAACTCAGGCAGAGATAATTTCCCAGCGCTTAGGCATACCTACAATTTCCACAGGTAATATCCTCAGGGCTGCTGTCAAGGACGGCACCCCTGTGGGACTTAAGGCAAAGGCTCTTATCGAAGCCGGAAGCCTTGTTCCCGATGATGTCATCATCGGTATTGTCGGCGAGAGGGTCGCAAGACCTGATTGCAGCAACGGATATATCCTTGACGGTGTACCGCGTACCATTTCTCAGGCAGATGCCCTGGCTCAGGCTGGGATAGAGATAGACCATGTGATCAATCTCTATGTGGCAGACGAGGTAATTGAGAAGCGTATGACCGGCAGGCGTACCTGCCAGGACTGCTCCGCAACTTACCACATTGAGCATAATCCTCCGAAGGTAGAGGGGATCTGCGACGTTTGCGGCGGTCATCTGACCATACGCAAGGACGATATGCCTGAAACGGTGCTTCACCGCCTTGAGGTTTATCATGCCGAGACCGAACCGCTTATCCAGTACTACACGGAGAAGGGAATCCTTAAAACCGTGGACGGTGCGGGAAGCCTGGAGGGCACAACGGCACTTATTATGGAAGCTTTGGGGATTGAATGAAAATGATTCGCATAAAAACCCCCAAGGAGATCCAGCTTATGCGCCGGGCAGGACAAATTACCGCGGCAGCCCGTTCTTTGGCGGGCAAAATGGTTGTCCCCGGCATTACAACCCTTGAAATAGACAAGGCAGTACGTTCGTTTATCAAGTCACAGGGCGCTGTTCCCACCTTTTTAGGTTATGCCGGTTACCCGGCAAGCGTGTGTATCTCCATAAATGAGGAGGTTATCCACGGTATTCCGGGGCATCGGAAAATCAAGGAGGGAGACGTAGTCAGTATCGATGTGGGAGCCACAAAGGACGGCTTCGTCGGCGACTGTGCGGCTACCTTTATTGCAGGCGAAGGAACCGAAGAAGCGAAGAAGCTTGTCGAAGTCACACGGCAGAGCTTCTACGAGGGCATTAAGTATGCCAGACCTGGCTGCCGGGTCTCGGATATCGGCGCGGCAATACAGAGGTATGCAGAGGATAATGGCTTTGGAGTCGTAAGAGACTATGTGGGTCACGGCGTTGGCGCCCAGATGCACGAGGAGCCTGAGGTCCCCAATTTCGGTCATCCCGGTCATGGAGCACGTCTTGTAAAAAATATGACAATTGCAGTAGAACCGATGATTACCTCGGGAGACTGGCAGGTCAGAGTCCTTAAGGACGACTGGACGGTTGTGACAAGGGACGGCAGCCTTGCGGCACACTATGAAAATACCATTTTAATAACGGACGATGAGCCGGAAATTCTTACTTACTGTGAGGATATGGTATGAATTTAATGGTGGCCGATGTAGTACAGTCAAGAAACGGCAGAGACGGCGGGAATACGTTCTTTGTTGTCAGTCTTGACGGCGACTACGCATATATCTGCGATGGAAAAATCCGCAGATTTGAAAAGCCAAAGCGTAAAAAACAGCACCATTTAAGCTTTGTCGCCCGGGGTGAGGGCAGAGTAGCCCAGAAGCTCCGCAGCGGCGACCGTGTGTCCAATGGCGAAATTAGAAGAGCGCTTCAGAGCCGGATAAACGCTGCTGAGGCGGAGGGAGGTATGCACAATGGCTAAAGAAGAAGGAATTGAACTGGAGGGTACGGTGGTCGAGGCTCTCCCCAATGCCATGTTTAAAGTGGATATTGGAAACGGTCACATAATTCTGGCGCATATTTCCGGTAAGCTCAGAATGAATTTTATCCGGATTCTTCCCGGTGATAAGGTAACGGTGCAGATGTCACCTTATGACCTTACCAGGGGCAGAATTAAGTGGCGCAGCAAGTGATTAATTAACCAGGGGGAAGGTTCCCCACGGAAGAATAAAAAATTCCCGCATTACGAAAGGAAGGTATATTATGAAAGTCAGGCCTTCAGTAAAACCCATGTGCGAGAAATGCAAGGTTATCAAGCGCAAGGGAAAAGTCATGGTCATCTGCGAGAATCCTAAGCACAAGCAGAGACAGGGCTAAGATACGACGAAAGGATTGATTGAAAAGTATGGCAAGAATATCCGGCGTTGACCTGCCTAGAGACAAGAGAATAGAAATCGGTCTTACCTATGTTTACGGCATAGGTCCAACCAGTGCAAAGAAGATTCTTGAGAAGACTGGTATTGATCCTGACATAAGAGTCAAGGATTTGACCGGTGAGCAGGAGGCACTGCTCCGTGACGTTATTGATAAGGAATACACCGTTGAAGGTGACCTGAGAAGAAGAGTAGCTCTTGACATTAAGAGACTTACTGAGATTGGCTGCTACAGAGGCACCCGTCACAGAAAGGGTCTTCCTGTCCGTGGACAGAGAAGTAAGACTAACGCTCGTACCCGCAAGGGTCCGAAGCACACCGTTGCAAATAAGAAGAAGTAAGGGAGGGATATGTAAATGGCTACTTCAACCAAAGGTAAGAATGTAAAAACAAGAACCAGACGCCGCGAGCGTAGAAACATTGAAAGAGGTCAGGTGCATATCAGCTCCAGCTTCAATAACACCATGGTTACCGTTACCGATACTAACGGAAACGCACTTTCCTGGGCATCTGCCGGCGGAATGGGTTTCCGCGGAAGCCGTAAGTCCACCCCATTTGCAGCTCAGACCGCAGCTGAGACCGCTGCAAAGGCCGCTATGGAGTACGGACTTAAGACTGTTGAGGTATTTGTAAAGGGTCCCGGTTCAGGCCGTGAGGCAGCTATCCGTGCATTGCAGACTGTGGGTCTTGAGGTTACTATGATTAAGGACGTAACCCCCATTGCTCACAACGGCTGCCGTCCGCCTAAGCGCCGCAGAGTCTGATAACGGAAAGGAGAAAATAACATGGCAAAGAATATGCAGCCTATCGTAAAGCGTTGCAGAGCTCTTGGTATTTCACCTGCCGTTATGGGCTACACCGAGAAGAGCAAGGCAACAAGCAACAAGCGTTTCGCTTCTGTTCAGAGAAGACCTAAAAAGAGCGAGTACGCTACCCAGCTTAACGAGAAGCAGAAGGTTAAGTTTATTTACGGCATTCTGGAAAGACAGTTCAGAAGCTATTATGAGAAGGCAGAGAGAGACCCTGGAATTACCGGTGAAGTCCTCCTTACCACCATTGAAAGACGTCTTGATAACGTGATTTTCCGTCTGGGACTTGCAAACACCAGAAGAGAGGCACGTCAGCTTGTAAATCACGGTCACTTTACCGTTGACGGCAAGAGGGTTAATATCCCCTCCTTCCAGGTAAAGCCCGGTATGGTCATTGGAATCAAGGAGAGCAGCAGAAGCCTTCCGAAGTTCAAGGCAATGATGGAGAAAGATGCTTCCCACGTGGTTCCCAAGTGGCTTGAATATGATGCAAACAAGGGCGAGGGCAAGGTCGTTGCCATGCCTGCAAGAGACGATATTGACTACGAGGTTGCTGAACACCTTATCGTCGAGCTCTATTCAAAGTAATTCCATCACCCTCACGTACACACTTGCACAGAAGGCGCTATGTAGTGCCCAAATATTGAAGGAGGGTTAAGTTTAGTGATAGAAATTGAGAAGCCGCGTATAGAATGCGTGGAGACCCCTGGCGACGATTCCTACGGTAAATATATCGTTGAACCCCTTGAGCGTGGCTACGGCATCACTCTTGGAAACTCCCTGCGCAGAATACTCCTCTCATCACTGCCCGGTACCGCAGTTACCTCTGTGAAGATTGCCGGCGTGCAGCATGAGTTCTCCACTATCCCCGGCGTTAAGGAAGATGTTACCGAGATAGTGCTGAACCTCAAGAGCATTATTGCAAAGCTCCACTGTGATGGTGAGAAGACCGTTTACATTGAGGCTATCGGCGAGGGCGAGGTTACTGCCGGCGATATTAAGGCTGACAGTGACGTGGAGATTATGAACCCTGATCTTCACATTGCTACCCTTGGTCCCGATGCCCAGCTTCGCATGGAGCTGACGCTCAATCACGGCAGAGGTTACGTTTCCGCTGAGAGGAATAAGTCCCAGCAGACCGTAATAGGAGTAATTCCCATTGACTCTATCTACACACCGGTTCTCAAGGTGAACTATAACGTAGAGAACACTCGTGTAGGAAATATGACCGACTTTGACAAGCTGACCTTGGAGGTTTGGACCGACAAGACAATATCTGCCAGAGATGCAGTGTCTCTCGGCGCCAAAATTCTCTGTGATCACTTTACGCTGTTTACTGATCTCTCAGACGTCGCTGGCAGCAAGTCTCTTGTTGTGGAAAAGGCAGAGACTCAGCGTGATAAGGTCCTGGAGATGACTATCGAGGAGCTTGACCTGTCAGTCCGCAGCTTTAACTGTCTTAAGCGCGCGAATATAAACACTGTTGAGGAACTTATCTCCAAAACAGAGAGCGAGATGATTAAGGTTCGTAACCTTGGGCATAAGTCTCTGGAAGAGGTAATCCATAAGCTGGCGATGATGGGACTTTCCTTGGCCAGTGAAGACAACAACAATAACAATTAATTCTCTGCAAAGGAGGAGAACTAAATGCCTGGAACACGTAAGCTCGGCAAGACCACGGACCAGCGTATGGCAATGCTCAGACAGCTGGTTACCGATTTCCTTGATAAAGGCAAAATGGAGACTACCATTACAAGATGCAAGGAGATTGCGCCCATCGCCGAGAAGATGATAACTCTTGGAAAGAAGAACACTCTTGCTTCCCGCCGTCAGGCTCTTGCGTTTATTACAAGAGAGGACGTTGTAACTAAGGTTTTCGCTGAGATTGCACCTAAGTATGCAGAGCGTCAGGGCGGCTATACCCGCATTACCCGCACTGGAGTCCGCCGCGGCGACGCAGCTGAGACCGGAATTATTGAGCTGGTATAATTTAAAACATAAAAATCCGTGAGTCTTTTAGCTCACGGATTTTTTGCGTTTAAGAGTGCTGTTTTGAATTTTTATAAGAATAAAATCCCTTTCTATGGAAAAACTAATGGTGAAAGGGGCGTTATGGCAATGAAAATGACAAACAAGGACTACGGCGAATATGTAAAGAAAAAATCGCCCAACTCAAAAATGCCGATGAATATAGGGAAAGCCTTTGTAATCGGCGGACTTATTTGCCTTATAGGACAGGTAATACTGAATTTTTATTCCTCCCGCGGTCTTGATGAGGAAAGCGCTGCAATGGCAACAAGCATTACACTTGTATTTGTAGGGGCGTTTTTAACAGGACTTGGCATATACGACGACATTGCGCGTCAGGCGGGGGCAGGTACCCTGGTGCCAATTACAGGCTTTGCCAACAGCGTTGTTGCGCCTGCACTGGAATTTAAGACAGAAGGTTCAATTACAGGCACAGCGGCTAAAATGTTTATTATTTCCGGTCCGGTAATAGTCTTCGGAATATCAGCAAGTGTAATTTACGGACTGATTCTCTGTCTTATAGGGTAAAAGATTTACCATATGTAAAAGCTTTGATAAGAAAAAGACCCCGGGAAATCATTTCCCGGGGCTTTTTATTTTATTCCTTTTCTAAATCCGCGGTAATGGCGATGTGAAGCTCAGCCAGCTGCTTTTCCGTTACATAGGAGGGAGCGTCCATCATAAGGTCCTGGGCGTTTTTGTTCATGGGGAAGGGAATGACCTCCCTGATAGAATCCACGCCGGCAAGGAGCATAACGATACGGTCCACTCCGGGAGCCACACCGGCGTGTGGCGGCGCACCGTAGCAGAAAGCGTTATACATGGCAGGGAACTTGCTCTTAACGTCCTCTTCGGAAAGCCCCACAAGCTTAAAGGCCTTAATCATAATCTCCGGGTCGTGGTTACGGACTGCGCCGGAGCTAAGCTCTACTCCATTTACAACTATGTCATACTGGAAAGCTGTAATGGTAAGTGGGTCAACCTCACCGCGTTCAGCCTTTTCAAGAATCTCAAGACCGCCGTTGGGCATGGAGAACGGGTTGTGGCAGAACTCAAGCTCGCCGCTTTCCTCACCGATTTCGTACATCGGGAAATCCACAATCCAGCAGAACTCGTAGCGGTCCCTGTCCATATATCCCTCAAAGCTCGCACCAAGCTGCTTAATGCAAACGCCGATAATCTTCTGGGCTGTACGCTTCTTTCCGCAGGAGAGAACTACAAAGTCACCGCTTTTAAGACCGAGAGCAGAAATAACCTGCTCTTTTCTGTCCTGAAGGAACTTTGATATGCCGCCCACAAGCTCGCCCTTTTCATCAAGACGGAACCAGTAGGGCTTTGCACCTGCCTGAACCTCTACGTCGGTACAGAACTTGTCAATTTGCTTTCTCGTGCCGGTAAAGTTCGGAGCCACAACTGCCTTGATTACGCCTTCGGCAAAGGGCTCAAATCCGCAGCCGGAGAGAAGCTCCGTCACGTCCTGAGCCGTAAGATGAATACGCAGGTCCGGCTTGTCCGTACCGTAGGTATCCATGGCAGTCTCATAGGGGATACGGGTGAAAGGAGGCTTTGACGCCATCTCGTACTGACCGTACTGGGAGAAAATCGGCGGCAGCACGTCCTCGATTACGGCAAAAACGTCCTCCTGAGTGGCAAAAGCCATCTCAATATCAAGCTGATAGAACTCACCGGGTGAACGGTCGGCTCTTGCGTCCTCATCACGGAAGCAGGGCGCAATCTGAAAATATCTGTCAAAGCCACTTGTCATAAGAAGCTGCTTAAACTGCTGCGGCGCCTGTGGCAGAGCGTAGAACTTACCTGGGTGGTTACGGCTGGGTACAAGATAATCCCTCGCTCCCTCAGGAGAGGAAACGGTGAGGATAGGAGTTGTAATCTCAAGGAAGCCGTGGTCCATCATTGCCTTGCGCAGGGCAGCAACCACATTGCAGCGGAGCACGATGTTCTTTTTTACATCGGGGTTACGCAAATCAAGATAACGGTATTTAAGCCTGACGGACTCATCAGCCTCACGGCTGCGCTGAATCTGGAAAGGCAGCTCGTTATACCGGCAGCGACCCAGTACTGTGACCTTGCTCGGTACAACTTCGATATCGCCGGTGGGGAGCTTTGGATTTTTGCTTGCTCTTTCACGGACGACGCCCTCCACACTGACAGTGGATTCACGGTTCAGTGACTTAAATACCTTTAAAATCTCCTCGTCCTCAATAACGAGCTGAGTAGTGCCGTAAAAATCACGGAGAACCACAAAAGCAAGATTCGCGCTTACCTCACGGATATTTTCGTACCAGCCGGCAAGGGTCACATGCTCGCCTACGTTCTGAAGCCTCAGCTCCCCTAAATTATGTGTGCGTGATTGTGTCATGGTCTATTGCTCCTATTATCCATTTATAATAGCGCCGGAATAGCGCTGGTTTATTACGTTAAGAATGTGCTCCGCCGCCTGCTGACCGGTCATGGTGACCTGGGAGCCGTCAGACAAATCCTTAACCGATACCGTGCCGGATTTTATTTCGTCCTCCCCCAAAAAGACTGCAAAGGGGATATTCTGCCGTGACGCGTATGTAATCTTGGCTTTAAACTTTTTGTCCTCGGAGTAAAGCTGAGTACGGACGCCCTTTTCACGGAATATGGTTGCAAGAGAAACGGCAGCGGAAAGGTCGCTTGTCATGGGTATGATAAGCGCGTCGGCAGGGGCAGTAAGGGTATTGTCAGAGAGAAGACCGCAGTCGTCCAGCACAAAGAAAAGCCGTGTGAGACCGATTGATATTCCAACGCCGGGTAGCTGCCTGTCGGTGTAATACTCCGCCAGGTTGTCGTATCTTCCGCCGGAGCAGATGGAGCCGATTTCCGGGTGGTCGGTCATAGTGGTCTCGTAGACCGTGCCTGTGTAGTAGTCAAGCCCCCGGGCAATGGTCAGGTCAACGGCAAAGTTGCTCTCCGGTACACCGTAGTCAGAAAGATACTTTGTAACTGCGGTAAGCTCCTCAAGTCCTTTGTCAAACACCTCGGATTTGCCGCGGTATTCCTCAAGTGCCTCCAGCACCTGACTGTTGGTTCCCTTAATTGAGATAAAACGCAAAATGGCGTCGCTGTCCTCCGGGGAGATGTTAAGGTCGTCGGTAAGGATAGATTTAACCTTGTCAGCGCCGATTTTATCAAGCTTGTCCACTGTACGCATAATGTCTCCGGACAGATCGGACAGGTTCATAATCTCGTAAAAGCCGTTTAAAATCTTACGGTTATTTACACGGATAACAAACCGGGTAAGACCGAGCTGCGTAAAGGCACGGTAGATTATTGAGGGGATTTCCGCCTCGTTATATATGCTGAGCTTGCCGTCACCAATAACGTCAATATCAGCCTGGTAAAACTCACGGAACCGTCCGCGCTGGGCTCTCTCGCCACGATAGACCTTTCCAATCTGGAAGCGGCGGAAGGGGAAGTTCAGCTCACCGTAGTGCATCGCCACGTATTTTGCCAGCGGTACGGTCAAATCAAAGCGCAGAGACAAATCGCTGTCTCCCTTTGTAAAACGGTATATCTGTTTTTCAGTCTCTCCGCCGCCCTTTGCAAGAAGCACGTCGGAGGCTTCTATGGCAGGCGTATCCAGCGCAGTAAAGCCGTAAAGGGAATAGACACGCTTCAGCGTGTCCATTATTTTATCAAATTGAACCTGCTTCTGGGGCAAAAGCTCCATAAAGCCGGACAGTGTGTGTGGTTTTATACGTTCCATTTTATATTATTCCTTTAGCTTGAGGATTGTAAATCAAGGTAACAGAGCATATTTACACAGATTAAATTGCGCCCCGTTCCTTTCCTCCCCAGATGTAAAACTGAGAGAAGAAAGAACCGTGCGCCCATAAAAAAGCTCAGTTTTAACGGCGCTTAACCCTTTTTCGGGTTAACTATATCGCGCCAGTCAAGAAGCCCGTCCTGAAGTCCCCTTATAAGAACCTCGGCAGTTGCCACATTGGTGGCGAAAGGTACGTTCATTCTGTCACAAAGACGGGAAATCATAGCCACTTCCGTAGAAGCAGTCTCCTCAGGATCCTCAAAAAAGAGGACAAGGTCAAGTTCATTGTAAGTTATGCGGGCGCCGATTTGCTGATCACCGCCTTGGTCGCAGGACAAGTAGAGCTGAATGGGAAGTCCGGTTGCCTCGGAGACAAGCCTTCCCGTGGTGTTGGTGGCGCATATAGAGTGCTTGGCAAGAATACCGCAGTACGCGATGCAAAATTGCACCATCAGTTCCTTCTTACGATCGTGCGCCATCAGTGCTATGTTCATTATTGCCACCTGCTTTCTAAATAGATTTTTTATACCTTACCCAGCGGCACGTTTTCACCTGTAATTCTCCGTGCTACCCGATAAAATTGGTCATACGCGTATTTAGCGCCATAAATAATCAGCGGACATTCATTCTCCGCTGCCAGCGGCACGGAGCTGTCCTCTGATATTATTCCCATAAGCCGGGCGCCTACCGTGTCTATAATCTGGTCCACATTTTTCCGCATTTTCCGAAGAAGCCGGGGATTCACCCGGTTTACAATAAGCCTTACGTCCTCAATACCCATCTGGGAGCAGAGAGAACAGACCTTCTGACAGTCACGAAGGCTTGGAGGATCCGCCGTGGCGACTATAATCGCCATGTCCGCAGCGGAACAGGCAAGATGAAAGCCGCTTCCGATACCAGCCGGGGAGTCAATGAGGATATAGTCATAGTCATCCTTTATGCTTTCCACAAGTTCCCTGAAGGCGTCTTCATCAATACCGCCGTCAGGCGATGACATGGGCGCAGACAGAAAGTAAAGGTTTTCCACCAGAGGGTGGGGCGTTACAGCCCGGCTAAGAAGACTCCTATCCTCCATAATATCTGAGAAGTCCCACAAATTTGACTCGGAAAGCCCCAGAACAATGTCGAGATTTTTAAGACCTATGTCACAGTCAATACACAGTGTCCTTTTGCCAAGCATAGCGAGGGCGGTACCCACAGCGCCGCAGCAGGTGGTTTTACCCGTTCCGCCCTTGCCGGAGGTTATTACGATTGAAATGGCCAAAAAGCTTTCCTCCTGACAAAATCCCACAAAAATCTGTCTCTATATATACCGTCCATACGTCAGGACGCACTGGAACAAGTACATTATAACTGAGTTATACACACTTTGCAAGGGATTATTTACGATTGAACTGAAAATAATAATTCTAATTTAGAATGATAATGTGCAAATGTAAGATTGATTACTTAATAATGGAATTATCCCCATAATATGGCTCGCTGATACTGGAGGACTGAAAATATTCCGTCAGCACATCTTTCGCGATAGTGGCGAGAGCCGCGCCGGAGCCGCCCTTTTCCACCACCACGGCTACGGCGATTTCAGGGTCATCGGCAGGAGCGTAGCATACGAAAACGCCCGTATTCATTGAGGTGGTGTCGGACTGGGTCGTACCGGTTTTGGCAGCCACAGGTATTTCGTAATTTGCGAAGTAGGAGGCGGCGGTACCTGTCTCGGCAACGGCCCTCATGCCCTGCTGAAGCACGGGGATATATCCGTTTTCGTCCTCAATGGTATTTAAAACCTTTGGGCTTTCCTCGGTAACAATTTTTGAATAGTCACTGCTGACGGCGTATTTAAGAAGGGTAGTGGAATAAACCGTTCCGCCGTTTGCTATGGCGGCAATGTAGTTTGCCATCTGTATGGGGGTAAACATATTGTAGCTCTGACCGATGGCTGCGATAAGGGTATCGGCACGCCACCAGCCCTCTCCCAGCTCCTCACGCTTATATTCGCTGGAAGCGATATTGCCTGTGGCTTCGCCTATTTCAATGCCTGTCTTGGCGCCAAGACCAAACTCCGCCGCAGCGTCGGCAATGGCGTCAATACCAACGCCGTCCTCCTCGTCCGCAATGGAATAGAAGAAGTAGTTGCAGGAGTTTTCAATGGCTCCTACCACGTTTAAAAAGCCGTGGTTTCCGGGATAGATCCAGCACCGTGGCTGGAAAGTTTCGTACTTTGTGTAGATACCCTTATCCTCAATAAGGGTAGAGGTTGTTATGTTTCCGGCTTTAAGTGCGGCGAAGGCCGTTACAAGCTTAAAGGTGGAGCCCGGGTTATAGGTACCCTGGGTAGCCCTGTTCCATATGGGCTTGAGAGGGTCGGAGGAAAGCTGCTGATAGTTTTGCGAATAGGAGGAGGGATCAAAGGTCGGGTATGAGGCGCTTGCCAAAACGTCTCCCGAATTTACGTCAATGACCACCACGGCGCCGCCCTCGGCAAGCTCCTGAAAATTAAGGGTCGGTTCCTCGGTAGAGCCTGCGGTCTCAAGCTCCAGAACCTCCTGAGCGTAAAGCTCGTTATTTTTCTCACGTTCGGTGTTCATGTCCGTTATGGCGGAAGCCAAAGCGTCCTCCGCCGCCTTTTGAAGCATAATGTCGATTGTGAGATAAACATTGTTTCCAGCTGTGGGGGAGGAATTTACAGTTTCTCCTATTACGGCGCCGGATTCGTCCCGGTACACAGTTTTCTCGCCGTCCACGCCCCTGAGGTACTTTTCAAAGGCGCTTTCCGCGCCGCTGAGACCTATCTGGTCGTTAAGGGAGTAGCCTAAATCCTTATAGATGTTCTGGTAATCGTCACCTGACATATAGCCCATATTGCCCAGAATGTGAGCGGCGTAGGTGGTGTGATATTCCCTTACCGGAGTTGTTTCCACGGATACGGCGGGGAAGGAGCGCTCCTTAACATAGGAAGCAAATTCCGTACCCACGTCAGTGGCAAAGACATAGTCAGTAGTGGACACTATCGCCCTTATCTCAAGCTCATAGCGCACGCCTATTATACGCCGGGCTTCCTCGGCTGTGACGGTATAATCAATTTCATAGTGGTTTCGCATCCAGCTTATGAGCTCAGGCGCCGTCATGGTACTGTCCAAATCAAAATACTCATAGTAGCTTGCAAGACGGTTATCCTGAGTATCAGTGGAAAGAGCGGTGTACGCAAATGGAGCGCTCATTGTAACGGGGAATGTATCGGTGTAAGTAATATTAAACTGATTTGCGGTGTTTATAAGTTCCGCCACAACGGCGTTGGGGTCCTCCTGTTCAAGGAGCTTACTTCTGTCTATGACTACGTTGTACCCGGCTCTGTCGCTGACAAGAAGTACGCCGTTTCTGTCAAGCAGCGCGCCGCGGGAGGCTGATATTTCAACAGTTACAGCCTTGGCGCCGTCGGTGACGCTGGAATTTTCACGTTTGTCTATTATCTGAAATTTATAAAGTACAGAAAAATAAATTGCCGTCAGAATGAAAAGCACCAGACCTAAAACTGCGGTCCTTGACGGCTTTATAATCTTTTCCATTTATATTCCTTTCTTTTAAGTAAGGCGGGCCATAAAGCGGCTCAGATAGTAAAACGGTATTGCGAATAAAAGGGAGGAGGCAAGCTGCCTTAAAGCCATAAAAGCCATGGGGGCAAATTGCTGTCCACCCAAAAGAAGGGGTCTTGCCGTCTCCGCCAGGGCGCAGATAAGAAGGGCTGCCGCCGACATTGCAAGGTAGGAGGGAAATCCCCTTACTATTACCCTTTCAATAAGATACCCGGACACAAGACCGACAAGGGTCAGGGTAACGGTAAAAAGAATCGGTGCCCGGTTAAAGGACAAATCCATAAGTATGCCCATGACAAGACCCATAACAGCCCCCTCGTCTCTGCCGCCGAAAAGAGCCCAGCCCACTGCGGCCAGCGGAATTATAAGGGGCTTTGCTCCGAAAAGCCTGAGATGAGGGCAAACCGTTGACTGAAGAATGTAAAGAGCAATAAGATAGGGCAGTATTATTAAAATCCTGAATACCGGCTTATGTTTTCCCACAGGTAAATTCCTCCTTCCGGGTTCAGCCAGCGGTAAAGTTTGTAATAACGTAAAGCCTTGTCATTGTATCAAAATCTGCGGCAGGGGTCACTATGGCGTAGTAGTCAAGACCGGATTCATTTTCACCTATGCTCTCCACATAGCCTATAACGAGACCGCTGGGGTATGTGCCGCCGCGTCCCGAGGTTATGACCGACTCGCCGATGGATATGCCCTCCTTGTCCTCCAGGTAACCGAGACGAAGCTTTCCTTCGCTGAAAAGTGAATAGTCGCCCTCAATAAGACCCAGCTCGCTGGAGGAATAGAGCATGGCACCGATACTCATTGAGGTGTCCAGTACTGAGGTAACGGTACCGGTTGAGGGACTGACCTCAGTTACAATACCCACAAGGTACCCATGCTCATTAATAACGCAGTCGTTCACCGCTATTCCGGAGGAGCTGCCCCGGCTTATGGTAAAGGACGAGGAATAGTTTGACGCCGTCCATGAGATGATGGACACGGACTCATAGCTGTACTCGCTTTCCTCATGCTCCCTGTCAAAATCTATAAGTGCCTTTAGCCTTGCGTTTTCGGCGCTAATTTCCGTATATTCCCTGTACTGCTCCTCAAGGGTGGCGACCCTCTGGCGCAGCGACTCATTCTCCGCCACAAGCTGGTCATAGCGGTACACATAGCCGTAAACGTCCTCAAGGGCGTTTACAATAGAGGTCATTACGCTTTTCAGCGGCTTAAAAAGCGGTTCGCT
>CALWYM010000028.1 GCA_944385775.1 uncultured Oscillospiraceae bacterium
CTTTTCAAATCTCTGGGGGTAAACGTAGTCCAGGAGGTAATAAAACCGTGGCGGTTTGACAAGGCCAGAAACCGCAGCCTTGAGCTTGTGCCAACAGACTGCGATATATGTGTGTGTACCGATTTGGACGAGGTACTTCACCCGGGCTGGCGTGAAAAGGTGGAGCAGGCATGGATACCCGGTACAAAGCGTCTGTCATACAGATATACCTGGAGCTTTAAAGATGACGGTACGGAGGGCGTTGTTTTTTGGACGGACAAAATACACAGCCGCAATGACTTCAGGTGGGTAAACCCTGTCCATGAGGTACTGGACTACATTGGCAAGGATCGGTATGAAATCAGGGAGGCTCCAGGAGTTCAGCTTGACCACCTGCCGGATAAAACAAAAAGCCGCGGCCAGTATCTGCCTCTTTTGGAGCTTGCGGTTAAGGAAAATCCCGATAACGACAGAAATGTCCACTATCTCGGCAGGGAATATATGTTCCACAAGCGTTGGGAGGAATGCCGGAAAACACTTCTCCGTCACCTTTCCATGCCCTCTGCCACCTGGCGTGACGAACGCTGTGCTTCCATGCGCTACATAGCCCGCTCCTACGCCGCTCAGGGGCAGAACAGCGAAGCTCTGAGCTGGCTTTACAGAAGTGTGGGAGAGGCCCCCTACCTGAGGGAACCTAACATCGAGCTTGCCGAATTTTTGCTGAAACAGGGAAGCTATGCCGGAGCGCTTTATTTTTCACGCTGCGCCCTTGCCATAACAGTAAGAAGCCGTTCCTACGTAAATGAAGCGGAGAGCTGGGGCAGTAAACCCTACGACATCGCGGCGCTGGCGTCATATTATCTGGGTCTTTACGACAAGGCCCTTGAATACGGAAGCCGCGCCCTTGAGCTTGAACCTGACAACGAAAGGCTTAAGAAAAATATGGGCTTTTACGTTGAGGCTATTTCCCGTACCAATCCTTCAAAAAATTACTGAAGGTCGAAAGCACCGGGGAATCCATTGACTTTTCCGACCATGAAATCATGGTGTTAGTATAGCCCTCAAAACCTGAAAGAGGTATAAATACCATGCCGGAGCCCTCAAAGGACGCCACCCACTCGTTTGTCACTATTCCCAGTGCCGCGCCTCTCCGGATAACGTCAATTTTATACGCGTCCGAATTGATCGTCACGGCAATTTTCGGATAAAAGCCCGACTCTACGCACATTTTGTGGGGCATTTCCAGTTCACCGTTAGATTCCCTTTTAAAAACAAACTCCCTGTCCCGAAGCATATCAAGAGTTATGGTGGATCGTCCGCACAGAGGGTCGTCTTTTCTCAGCATTACCCCGTAGGTTCGTTTCGCAATAAAAAGGCTTGTAACAGCCGCCGGCAGCACAACACTTTGATTATGGATTATAAAGTCGTACTCCCTCACCTGCAGCCTTTCGTAGTTTGAGTAACGGTAAATATGAAAGGATACATCCGGGTACTGCCTGCGGAAACTTGTAATCACAGGAAAAATCCCGGTATAAAAATTCCGTGACGCTATGGATATGGCTCCGGAAATACTTTTTCTGTCAAACGCCGCCCTTGACGATGCCAATGCCGAAAGTATGGTCTCAACCTTGCTGAGAAAAAATGCCCCGTCGTCGTTTAGCTGAATATTCCTGCCCTTCCTGTCAAAAAGCGAAACTCCAAGCTCGCTTTCCAGCCTGATTATGGAACTGCTCAGGGAGGGCTGGGATATATTCAGACCCTCCGCCGCCCGGGATATACTCCCGTACTTTGCCACCTCCCGGAAATATCTGAGCTGCTGTATCTCCATTCTCATCTCCTCCTTTTAGCCTTTAATTATACATTACACAGAGAATTATTCAAGTTATATATAGAATCCATTCTATGTATATAACTGTAATTTGTATTGGACATATTTAATCCTTAGGTGTACTATTTTTAACGGAAATTACAGTTAAGGGGTAACTGCATATGATTGATTTCATAATTACCATAGTAATAGCCTTTATCGGCGGACTTCTTGCAAGGAAGCTCAAGCTTCCTGCTCCGGGAATGGTAGGCTCCATTATTCTTGTGGTGGCGTATAACCTTACTGTGGGCAAAGCTTTCTTTTTCAGTGATTTAAGCTTTTACGTAAGGATTGTATCCGGCTTTTACATAGGCTCTACCATAACGCCGGAGAAGCTCAAGGTACTCAAGGGAGTAAAGCTTGCGGCGCCCTTAATGCTTCTCAGTATGCTGTGTACAAGCCTTCTTGTGGGAACTCTCGTTTACCTCACCACCGACCTTGACCCTGCCACAGTGTACTATGCCACTGCTCCCGGAGGGATAAATGAAATGAGCCTTCTTGCCCTCGATATGGGCGGAGAACCATCAAAGGTAGCGGCGGTACAGGTTTTGAGGCTTTCCTTTGCCGTATCGGTCATACCGATAATTATAAAATCAATCAGCTCAAAGCTTGGAAAAAAGCACCCGGAGCTTCTCCCCAAAGAGCAGCCCGCCCAGGACAATTCAGTCAGTGAGAAGACACCATGGCACAGATTCATCCTTGTTCTTGCCGTAGCCCTTGCTTTCGCCTATCTGTTTAAGCTTATCGGCGTACCCTCCGCTGCCATGCTGGGTTCTCTTACCGGAACGGTCTGTATGGGACTTCTCAGGCAGACTGTACACCTTCCCAAAGATGTTAAATTTTTTGTGCAGGTTTTTTCCGGCGCCTACATCGGTCAGCAGGTTACAAAGGGTAAAATAATGGAGCTTGGAGAGCTGGTCCTTCCGATCTGTCTTATGCTTGTACTCATGGTGGTAATCAACTTTATCCAGGGCTACCTTACCCACAAACTTTGTAAGTGCGACCTGCTCACAGGTCTTTACGCCACAGCTCCCGGCGGCATTTCCGACATTTCCCTTATCGCCAACGATGTGGGTGCCGACGGTACCCTTGTAACCGCATTCCATGTTATAAGGATTCTGGCGGTTGTGGTATGTTACCCCCTTGTTGTCCCCTATATAAGTCAGTTGCTGGCATAATGATAAAGTAAAAACGGCATGGTTTCATTCCGTGCCGTTTTTCTTTTTTATACGGGAACACAGCAGGGGTTGGGGCTTCATTTGGAATAATTGTTAAAATGACATTAAAACACCCTGTCTTTCACCTAAAACTTACATCGAGGTAACAAAAAGTTATGAATTCCCTCATTTTCCCTTGCGTTTTTTTGACGGAGAGCTTATACTGGACACTGGAAGAAAAGTGTGCCTTCGGCACACATGGTACAATGATAAAATACTCCGTTTGAAAGGGAGAGACTATGAAAGACAGATACGAAAACCCTCTTTGCAGCCGCTATTCTTCAAAGCGTATGCAGTACATTTTTTCACCTGACTTTAAATTCTCCACCTGGCGCAAGCTATGGATTGCACTTGCCGAGAGCGAGAAGGAACTGGGTCTTAACATTACCGATGAGCAGATCGATGAGATGAAGGCTCATGTTAATGACATTGACTATGAAAAAGCCAGTCAGTATGAGAGCAAACTCCGTCACGACGTTATGGCTCATGTCCACACCTTCGGCGATGCCTGCCCGAAGGCCAAGCCTATTATCCACCTTGGCGCCACCAGCTGCTATGTTGGCGACAACACCGATATTATCCAGATGAAGGAAGGTCTTTTGCAGATTAAGTCCCTCCTTGTAAACGCGATTTCCGCAATTTCTGATTTTGCCCTTGAGCACAAGGACGTGCCTACCCTGGCATATACCCATTTCCAGGCGGCTCAGCCCACCACTGTGGGTAAGCGCGCCACCCTTTGGCTTCAGGACT
>CALWYM010000029.1 GCA_944385775.1 uncultured Oscillospiraceae bacterium
ACCAGAGCCGCCAGCCAGCCAATGGCGCACTGCCACACCACAACTCCGGCAGCCCACTTGCCGCCCAACTCTCTCCGAATGGCCGCGACAGCCGCCACGCATGGCGTATAAAGCAGACTGAAAACCAGCATTGACATTGCCGAAAGGGTGGTCATCGCCGATGTAACCGCTTCACCGTAAAGTAACTCAAAGGTAGATACAACGCCCTCCTTTGCCATAAAGCCGGAAATCAAACTTGTGCATATGCGCCAGTCACCCAGTCCTATGGGCTTAAAGATTGGCACAAGCAATCCCGCAACCGCCGCAAGAATACTGTCACGGGAATTCTCCACCGGCTCAAACCTGAAGTCAAAGCTTTGAAGGAACCATATCACCACAGTGGCAATGAGAATAACGGAAAACGCGCGCTGCAAAAAGTCCTTTGCCTTTTCCCAGAGAAGCTGGGCAACATTCTTCCAGCCCGGAAGCCTGTAATTGGGAAGCTCCATAACAAACGGCACCGCCTCGCCCTTAAACAGGGTGCTCTTAAACAGATATGCCACCAGTATACCCACTAAAATGCCGAGAATGTATATTCCGGTCATAACAAGTCCGCTCTGGTTCGGGAAAAAGGCGCTTACGAAAAAGCCGTAGATAGGAAGCTTTGCCGTGCAGCTCATAAAAGGCGTAAGTAAAATCGTCATTTTTCTGTCCCTTGCGCTGGGGAGCGTTCTTGTGGCCATAACGGCAGGTACAGTACACCCAAAGCCAATAAGCAGCGGCACTATGCTTCTTCCGGAAAGACCCAGCTTACGGAGAAGCTTATCCATAAAGAAAGCAACTCTTGCAATATATCCGCTGTCCTCCAGTATGGAGAGGAAGAAAAACAGCGTTACAATTATGGGAAGGAAGCTGAGGACAGTACCCACTCCGCCGAAAATGCCGTCAATAACAAGTCCGTGGAGAATCGGGCTTACCTGGGCTGCCGTCAGCGCTCTGTCAACTACTGTCGTAAGAGCGTCCACGCCCTTTGCCATAAGGTCCTGGAAAAAGGCGCCGATAACGTTAAATGTCAGATAGAATACCGCCATCATAATAGCGATAAAAACAGGTATCGCTGTGTATTTTCCGGTGAGAATACGGTCAAGCTTCTTTGAACGGATACTCTCCTTGCTCTCATGGGCTTTAACGACCGTCTGCTCGCACACCTTTCCGATAAAGTCAAATCGCATATCCGCAATGGCAGCGCTGCGGTCAAGACCGCTTTCACGCTCCATCTGAACGATAATGTGCTCCAAGGTGGCTTTCTCGTTGTCATCAAGACCGAGCTGCTCCATAACAAGGCTGTCTCCCTCAATAACCTTTGAGGCCGCAAACCTTATGGCAATGCCGGCGCGCTCCGCATGGTCGGCAATCAAATGCACAACAGCATGGATACACCGGTGGACGGCGCCGCCGTGACGCTGGCTGTCGCAAAAATCCTGACGCTTCGGCTTCTCCTGATAATACGCCACATGAACGGCGTGGTGCACAAGTTCGTCAACGCCCTGATTCTTTGCAGCCGAAATAGGCACCACAGGCACTCCCAAAAGCTCCTCCATGCCGTTTATATCAATATATCCGCCGTTTCCTATAACCTCGTCCATCATATTAAGGGCAACTACCATTGGAATATTCATCTCAAGCAGCTGCATTGTCAGATAGAGGTTACGCTCAATATTGCTGGCGTCCACAATATTTATAATTGCCTTTGGCTTTTCCTCCAGCACAAAGGACCTGGACACTATCTCCTCGCTTGTATAAGGCGACATGGAGTATATGCCTGGAAGGTCCGTTATGAGGGTATTGGGGTAGCCCTTTATAATGCCGTCTTTTCTGTCCACCGTAACTCCGGGGAAATTTCCCACGTGCTGGTTTGAGCCGGTCAGCCTGTTAAAAAGAGTCGTCTTGCCGCAGTTTTGGTTACCTACCAGTGCAAAGGTGAGCTTTTCTCCCTTGTCAAGGGGCACTCCGTCGTCTCCGGCGTGATACTTGCCCTCCTCACCAAGTCCCAGATGGTTTCTCTCCACCGGCACGCTGGGCTTTTTAACCTTTGAATTTGGTTTTTCCGCCGGTACAGTCTCCTCTACCTCGATTTTTCCCGCGTCAGCTATACGCAGCGTCAGCTCATAGCCATGGATTTTAAGCTCCATTGGGTCGCCCATAGGCGCAAGCTTTACAGCCGTTACTTCCGCTCCGGGAATAACTCCCATGTCGAGGAAATGCTGCCTCAGCGCGCCCTCTCCACCTACGGAGCGGATAATGGCGGTTTTGCCTATTTTAAGTTCGCTAAGTTTCATTTTGATTTATCTCCCACATGGCAAAAAAATCTTCTTTCTTACGTCCGTTAGTGTACACTAATTGGTTTCCCCTGTCAAGGACGGTCCGTGCAAGCGCAATCACATTTTTTTACTTAATCAGAGACAAAGCAGATTGATAAAAGAAAAAGGGGCAGGTACTGCCCCTTTTTCTTTTATGTTTTCATATCCGCCCGCCGGGAGGCAAGCTCCACAAGTTCCCTTTCGCTTTCTATATCGCCCTTCATGGGGTGATATTTCTCCGCCTTAGTGAAGGTCGCCAGCAGCTTTTCCGCCTTTTGACCGTCACTTTCGTACAAAAGGGCAAGGGCGTACTGAGTTCTGATTACAGAGATCTGAGTTTTCATCTGCTTCATAAATGTTTTCTGCTCCTTTGTCAGAAGCTTTTCCACAATCTCTCTTTTGCTGTCGCCCATAAGCTCACAGTATATCCTGTCGCAGACCAGCATTGCCCTGTAAACTCCCAGAATACCCGTATCTACGGAAAAAAGCCTGTCAATGGTCTCTCCGGCTTCTCGGAACCTGTGCTCGTCCATAAGCCTGTTTTCATAGAAAACAGCCATAGAGGCGGTAACGGCGTTTTTAAGCTCACTCTCCTCAGGCATATAAAACCACTCTGATGGCAGCTCGTTTAGCCGAGCTCCCTCGACAGTCATCTTTGCGCTTATCATAAGCTGAATCCACAGGGATTTCACCGCCTCGCCGCTTTTTCTGCACATCAGTATGTTGTAGCCGTCATTGGCGACGGTACCTGTTTTCGATGGCACGCCGTTACTGATTGCAAGCACAAGCCCCGCGGCGGCGGAACAGTACAGTATGCCCCTTATAACCGCGTTTTCTGAAAGCAGGGCTGCCCCAAGGCACATTGCGGTAAGAGCAAGGTTTGCCAGAACGCCACCCAGATTATATAGCACGAAGGGCATTTTCCCGTCCTTAAGCGGCGGCGGAATAAGCAGACACTGACCGGCGGTACCGGGAATAGTCAGCCGCTTTGTAATCAGCTTACCGCCGCTTTTCATTATCATAAAGCTTCCTATGCGGAAAGAGGAAAAGCTGTATCCAGATAAAAGCCCGCAGACTAAATGCCCTGCCTCGTGGCAAATGACATGGAGCATAATAAGAACGTAAATCAAAACTACTGTGACAGCAAGCCTTATTAAAAGGGACGAAATACTGCCGTCCCCTCCGCTAAGAACGGTACTTGCCACAATATAGCCTATAACTCCGCCCAAAAAACCGTAGAGCAGTATAAAAGCAAAGCCCTTAAAGCCCATCTTTTCCTTTTTCATTACTTTTCCCCTTCGCTTTCGCCCGGAAGCTCAAGGTAGCCCTTTAAGACCTTAATTGTATTGAAAACGCCGTCAATGTGGCTTCTCTCATAGCCATGGCTGGCATAAACGCCGGGACCGATAAGTCCGTGACGAATATCGTGACCGCCCCTGAGGGTCGCTTCCACATCAGAGCCGTAGTGTGGGTAAACGTCAACCGCATAGCCCGCTCCCTCACGCTTTGCTGCCTCAATAAGCTTTGTCACAACGGAATAACTGTACGGTCCCCCTGAGTCCTTGGCGCAGATGGACACCATCTTTTCGGTGCAGGCAAGACCCTCACCCACACAGCCCATATCAACGCTGATTGCCTCGGTAACTCCCTGGGGTACAGAGGCGGAGCCGCCGTGACCTACCTCCTCGTAAACCGTTACGTGGACATAGACCTTTCTTTTCGGAATAATATTATTGTCGCTTATATATTTGGCAAGACCCAGAATAACGCCCACGGAAAGCTTATCGTCAAGGAAACGGCTCTTTATATACTCAGAAGAAGTAATCCTTGTCCGGGGCTCAAAGCATACTATGTCCCCCACCTCAATACCAAGCTTTCTTGTATCATCAGCGCTTTTTACGTCCTCGTCCAGCACAACCTCCGTTGTGTCAAAGCCACGCTTAGTATCGCCGTATTTTCCGTTAACGTGTACAGAAGCGTTTACAAGCTGCAAAGTTCCCTCGTAAACCTTTCCGTTTCTTGTGTACACCCGTACATTTTCCGCTTCACCGTTTTCGGCTCTCATTCCCCCGATATTTGTTATACGGAGCCTGCCGTTGCCCTTTATCTCGCACACCATGCCGCCCAGGGTGTCGCTGTGAGCCTCCAGCAGCACAGCGTCGTTATTGTCCTCGCCGCCCAGGTCCACTATAACGCCGCCCTTTGTAGTAATACCCGCCTTAAAGCCCAGGGAAGCAAAAGCCTCCTTGACCCATTTCGCCGCCTTTTCCGTATAGCCCGAGGGGCTGTCAATGGAAAGGAGCCGGCACGCCATATCGGCTGCGTACTTTGCGTATTCTCTTGTAAGCTTCATAGGATTTTTCCTCCCGAATATTTTTAGTTTTTCACCATTATACCCTTAAAGCCTTTCTTTTTCAACAAAAAAAAAATATGAGGGCTTTTTAAAAGCCCTCATATTCAGGTTTTTCTCTGAAATCTCTGTCCGCACTTGGGACAGGTAATATTTATCTTTCCCTTACCTCTGGGAACACGGAGAAAATTATGGCAGGAAGGACAGCGGAAATACTTATACTTCCTTATATCCCTTATCTGTTCTATCCTGAAACGTACCTTCTGCCGTATGGGCCAGAAGTATCGGATAAACCTGTCGTTTTCCCTGCGCCGTGCCCTGATATTGTGGGATAAGAACCTGTACAGCGTATAAAACAGCACAAGGTACGCAGCCACTGAAAAAAGACCAAATCCGAAAATTTCGCTGAGCAGCTTCAGCAAAACGGACAGACACAAAAGGGCAACACCAAACTTATCCGGTCCGTTTCTTCCGCGCATGAAATTCAGTATCAAATTGCGGATCATTGTGTCTCTCCTCTCCCTGTAACATACTCATAGTATACCACTATACCCTCCGTTTGTGGGATATGACACAATAATTTAACAAATCCGAAATAAATTTTACCATCATTCAATACTCAAACCTTCCGCCGCCGATAAACTCCCTGAGAAGCGAATCAACCGGTACATACTCGTCATCCGTTGAGGGAAGAAGCTTAAGAAGAGGCATCATTTCCTTTACGTACTCATAGCCCGGCACTGTATCGTCCATTCCCTCTACCATGGGGAGAACATACTTTCCAAGAATTGAAAGCTCATAGTCAAGAGAGGAATCAAGACGCAGGCTGGCTTTATCCACAAAAGGATATATATGCTCGCTTTCCCCTCTTATTACGTTTTTCCAGAGCTTAAGGGTGTACTTCGCGTCTGCGCCACGGAAATTATTATCACGTACAACACGCCTTGCCAGCCTTGTCATTCTGGGCAAAAACACCGTACCGTCAGGCAGCTCCACCTCGGTCTGCGGGGAGATATAAAGGCCGAAGGCTCCCGGGTTTTTGTCGGTAATCATATTGTTAAGCGCATGAATACCCTCAAAAATGGCAATTTCGTTTTCCTTAAGCTGCATTTTGGTGTACTGGCTTGTACTGCGCTTCTGCCTTGCAAACATATAGTACGGAATTTTAATCTCCTTACCGTGGCTGAGAGCGTCAAAGTGCTCGTTTAAAAGGTCCATATCCATAAGCTGTGGACTTTCAAAATCCACCTCGCCCTCCGGCGTTCTGGGACAGGTGTCCAGATCAAGTGTGGAGAAATAATTATCCATGGACACGGTGTGGGTGTTGATTCCCCTCCGTTCCAGCTCCTCCTCAATGCGCTTTGCGGTAGTGGTTTTGCCGGAGCCTGATGGACCGCTCAGAAGCACCACAGGACATATGGACATATTTTCCATAATCATGTCGGCGGCAACGCCGACCCTCTTTCTGTACTGCTCCTCGCACTCTGCGATAAACTCACGGGGTGATGTCAGAATACGCTCTTTAAGCTCACTAAGAAGATACCTCATAACTTTCTCCCTTCTTAACTGAAATTCTCCTCATAGAATTTCACAATCCGTTTTTTGTCCTTCGCCATCTTCTCAAATCCGTCAATATACTCTCTGGGGTACTTGAAATCAAAAAATCTCTCTACCTTTCCGGTGGAGTGATTTGTAAGCTTGGTACTTCCGCCGCCGCCTGCGGCGATTATGCTTGTAAGCTCCTCCATAATGAGGATATTGTAAAGACTTTCCTTGCCGTTCTTTCCCCAGCCGATATTTTCAAAGCCCCCGGACATAAATTTCTGCCTGTAAAGATAGTACGGCAGGTAGCCCTTTTCCGTAAGTGCCTTTCTCCCGTAGTCCAGCATCTGTCCCACAGCCTTTCCGTCTGGCAGCTCAGCTCCCTGCTGGGTAAGAAGCCTTGAGCCCCGCTTAAGTGCCAGAGTGTGAACTGTAATATTCTCCGGGTCAAGCTTAATTACCTCGTCTAGGGTAAGCTTAAAGCCCTGGGGACTGTCTCCGGGAAGTCCCGCTATTAAATCCATATTTATATCCGCAGTCGTGGACTTTCTCGCCATGGCGTAGGCATTTAAAATATCCTCCGGCGAGTGGCGTCTTCCAATGGCGCTGAGCACCTTTTCACTCATGCTCTGGGGATTTATGCTGATTCGCGTAACACCCCCATTTTCCATAACAACAAGCTTATCTTCCGTGATTGTATCCGGTCTTCCTGCCTCAATACAAAATTCACGGCAATTTTCCATATTAAATGAGCTTCTTATATGACCTATAAGCTGACAAAGCTGCTCTGCCGACAAAGTGGTGGGTGTCCCGCCGCCTATATAAACGGCAATAAGATTCAGCGACAGCTCCCTTACAATTTCCCCGATAAGTGAAAGCTCCTTTAAAAGCACGTCTAAAAAGGGTCTTATAAGGCTCATGTCTCGTTCAATGCTCTGGCTGACAAAGCTGCAATAGGCACACCTTGTGGGGCAGAATGGTATTCCTATATAAAGAGCAAAGTCCCGCTCCCCAAGGCTTTTTTCCACGTTCAGTGAAGCTCTCGCCGTGTGAGCGCAAAGCTCCGCTCTGTCCCTGTCCACATAGTAAAGCTTCTCCATCTTTCTTATGGCTTCTTCCTCAGAAAGACCATCCTTCAGCATTTTTGTAAAAAGCGCACCGGGACGTATGCCCGTAAGAGCGCCCCATACCGGTTTTTCCGGCAAAAGCTTAACGGCAGCTCTGTAAAAGCTCAGCTTAACCGCCATCTGGCAAAGGCGGCTCCTCTCAAGCTCAGAGGCGGTTTTCTCCAGCCTGACCCTTGACACACCGGTATTCTCCCTGCCTTTATAGCAGACGCTGGAGGTGACAGTTGCCCACTCGCCCCGGCAGTCCATAGTAACCCTTGCCCAGTCATCACCCGGCAAAATATCTCCCGTTTCCGGTCTTTCGTCAGGCAGAATACTCATCATTATCTGCTCCGCGGCGTATCTGTAATCGTGCCCCTCAAGAATCAGCTTCATGGACATACCTCATGTAGTAATTTGTGTTTCTCTCAAGGTTCAGGGTCGTCGCGGCGCCGTGACCTGGGTACACCTCGTAGTCCTCCGGCAGATTGTACAGACGCTTCAGACTTAAAAGCATTTTCTGAAGATCGCCTCCCGGAAGGTCATACCGTCCGCAGCTTCCCCTGAAAAGGGTATCGCCGGTAAAGAGCACATCGCCGCAAAGAAGGGTAACGGAACCGGGAGAATGTCCCGGCGTCTCCAGCACACGTATTCTCAGGCTTCCTACGTCAATTACGTTTCCGTCCTCATAAAACCGTACATTTTCACCGCCGGCATATTTGTACTGGCTTTCATATTCCTCGGAAAAGTCCTTCTTGTTTATCCATATGGAAGCCCCTGTTTCCTCTGAAATATTCTCCGCCGCCCCGGTGTGGTCGAAGTGACCATGGGTCAGAAGTATGACCCGGACAATAAAACCGTTTTCCTCGATATAATCCATAATGGTGTTAGTTTCGTCCCCCGGGTCAATAACGGCACATTCCATTGTTTTTTCATCTGCGGCAATGTAGCAGTTTGCCTCAAGCTGACCTACCGTCAGGCATTTTATATGCATTTTATCATCTCCCGGTATCAAATAAAATAGTCACAGGTCCGTCATTGACGGAGGAAACCTTCATATCGGCGCCGAACTGACCGTGCTTTACGCTAAAGCCTCTTTTCCGGCAGCCCTCCATAAATTCCTCGTAGAGAGGTATTGCCTTATCAGGCGCCGCCGCGCCGGTAAAGCCGGGACGCCGTGATTTTGTGTCGGCGTACAGCGTAAACTGGGAAACCACAAGTATCTCCCCTCCGGCAGCGGCAAGATTCAAATTCATCTTTCCCCTGTCGTCCTCAAATACCCTCAGTCCGCAGACTCTGTCGGCAAGATAATCGCCGCTGCCCGATTCGTCCTCTGCGCCGACGCCGAGAAGTACGAGAAACCCTTTCCCGATTTCAGCCGTTTTAACTCCGTCAATAGTCACCGACGCGGAGGTGACCCTTGTCACTACTGCTCTCATATTACGTTCCCTGCCTTTTTACCTCTCGGACGCTTTTGACGCTCATAATCCTTGCCATGGCAACGCCAAGCTCCTCCTTATCCTTTACCTCGATGGTTATATAGATAATGGCCTGACCGCCGCCCATCTCCCTTGCAGAAAGGGAGTCAACCTTGATTTTAAGGCTTGTAAGGACCGTTGCAATATCTACCACAAGTCCGTCCCTGTCGTTTGCCGTAATGGCAATTCCGGTCTGGTACTTTTCGTCCGTATCCTTTGCCCACGCCACGCTTATCCAGCGATTTTTGTTCTCCTCCTTTGACGCGGAGGAAAGATAGTTTTTACAGTCGCAGCGATGGATTGATACGCCGTAGCCCCTCGTTATAAAGCCGATTATGCCGTCTCCCGGAACGGGCATACAGCAATGGCTGAATTTCACAAGGCAGTTGTCAATGCCCTGAACGATTATGCCGTGAACGGGCTTAGCGTGCTTTTCGCTTACGACCCAGTCCGGTGTATCTCCGCTTTTGTTATTTTTCTCAATAACCCTGAGCTCATCTTTTATCCTGTTGACCGTCTTCTGAGCGGAAAGACCGCCGTAGCCGATGGCGGAGTATAAATCTTCAATGGTAGCACAGGTGACACGCTTTAATATAACGCTCATCACCTCGCTGTTATTCACAACGGAGAGAGGCAGCCCCTGCCTTCTGAGCTCCGCCTCAAAGGCGGACTTGCCCTGGACTATATTTTCCTCCCGCTTCTCCTTTTTAAACCATGCCCTGATTTTGTTTCTGGCCTCGCTGCTCTTAACAACGCTGAGCCAGTCTCTGCTGGGTCCCTTGGATGTAGAGGAGGTTATAATCTCCACCACGTCGCCGTTTTGAAGCTGGTGGTTAAAGGGCACTATTCTCCCGTTTACCTTGGCGCAGGTCATGGAATTTCCCACGGCCGAGTGAATATTATATGCAAAGTCAATGGGCGTAGACCCTGCCGGAAGGCTCTTTACATCGCCGTTTGGAGTAAAGACAAACACCTCGTCGGCAAACATATCAAACTTAAGACTGCTGAGAAAGTCCTGGGAATCGGCCTCCTGCTGACTTTCCAGAAGGTTCCGTATCCAGGCGAACTTTTCCTCGTCACTTGTACTGCTGACGCCCTGCTTATACTTCCAGTGCGCCGCAACGCCGTATTCTGCCGTACGGTGCATTTCCCATGTTCTTATCTGTACCTCAAAGGGTATGCCCTCAGAGCCGATAACCGTTGTGTGAAGGGACTGGTACATATTGGGCTTCGGCGTTCCGATATAATCCTTAAATCTGCCCGGAATGGGGCGGTAAAGGTCATGTATGCAGCCCAGCACATTGTAGCAGTCTGAAATATCGTTGACTATCACCCGGAAAGCGTAGAGATCCATAATCTCGCTAAGCTGCTTATTCTGGGTGTACATCTTTCTGTAAATGCTGTAAACGTCCTTGATTCTGCTCTGGACCGTACACTCAACGCCCACCTCAGCCATACGCTTTTTTATCTGAGCCTCGGTGTTGACCATGAAGTTTTCGTACTTTCCGCCTCTGTCCTTGACTCCCTCCACTATCTCCTGATAGCCCACAGGGTCAAGATACCTCAGGGACAGGTCCTCCATTTCAACCTTGGCCTTGTTCATTCCCAGCCTATGAGCCAGAGGTGCGTACATCTCCATGGTCTCCAGGGTCTTTTCACGCTGCTTCGACTCAGTCTGGTAATCCATCGTGCGCAGATTATGGATCCTGTCCGCAATCTTTATTATGATAACCCGTATATCCTTTGCCATAGCGACGAACATTTTGCGGAGGTTTTCCATCTGTTCGTCCTCTTTGCTTGTGTACACAACTCTTGTGAGCTTTGTAACACCCTCCACAATGTCCGCCACCTCGCTGCCGAACTTTTTCGCGATGTCCTCGTGAGTGACGTCCGTATCCTCGATTGTATCGTGAAGAATGGCCGCGACGATAGAGTCCTCGTCAAGACCCATCTCAGCCACAATTTCCGCGGCCTTGAGAGGATGGGTTATATACATGGTACCGTCCTTGCGAAGCTGGTTTTTGTGGGCGTCGAAGGCAAATTTATATGCGCTTTCTATTCTGGACAGATCCTTTATCTGGGTGTACTTCTTAATGGCGTCTACAAGCCAGCCGTAGGCCTGCTCCGCTCCCTCAACCCCCAGTGCGGGCTTCAAATCCACTTTTTTGTCCTCAAACATGCTTTCCCGTCCTTTATTTTCTCTTTCCCTCAATTTTTTACCACGTAATCCGTAAGGCAAAGCTGCACCGAGCTTTTGCCGCGGAACTCATTTATCTGGGGTGAAAAGGCAACGTCTGCCACTCCGCCCACCTTTGCTCCCAAATCCTTTATCGTGTGGGAGAAGAAAACGGCCTCAAAGGTACTTCCGTTCTTATTTAGCCACATTTTCGTATGCTTACCCTCGGAAATGGCCATGAGATTTTCCACCCTAACGTCCCTCATGCACAAAATAGGCTGGGGATTTCCTATACCATAGGGCTCCAGTGTGTCAAGAAGCCTCACATTTTCCTCCGTAAGAAGCTGGGGCTTGATAACCTCAAAATCAACCCTGAGCTCCGGCTGAATATCTCCGGCGGAGGATTTTACGTAAACCTCACCGAGTTTTTGGCGGAGAGAATCTATTTTATCCTCCTCCACAGTAAGACCTGCCGCCATCTCGTGACCTCCGAAATTTAAAAGAAGCTCACGGCAGTCCGAAAGGGCCTCGTATATATTATACCCTCCGCAGGAGCGGCAGGAGCCCCTCCCGACACCGTCCTTAAGGCTTATCATCACCGTGGGAAGACCGAACCTGTCTGACACCCGTGACGCCACAATCCCCGCCACGCCCTGATGCCAGCTGCTGCTGGCAAGGACTATGGGCTTTCCCTCCGGCGGATTTTTCTTCAGCATATCCACAGCCTCATGGAGCATTTCGCCCTCAATTCTCTGCCTCTCCCTGTTAAGCTGGCAAAGCCTCTGGGCGTATTCCGAAGCCTCGGCGGTGTTCTTTGAAAGCAGAAGCTTTACCGCAACCTCCGTGCCGCCCAGCCTTCCGGCAGCGTTTATCCTCGGCGCGATGGTATATCCCACAGTGGTTACCGATACCTTGCTCTTGTCTGTTCCCGCGGCGGAGCACAGCTCCGTAAATCCCGGTCTGGCGCCCTTTTTAATAAGCTCCAGACCCCGCCTTACAAACAGCCTGTTTTCGCCTGTCATGGGCATAACGTCCGCAATGGTGCCCACTGCCACAAGGTCGGCATACCGTGAAAGAAGCTCCTCAGTGTGCTCCTCGCCCTCAACTGCGCATATGAGCTTAAACGCCACGCCTACCCCGGCAAGCATCTTCGCCGGTGATGGGCAGTCCGGGCGGCACGGGTCCACCACAGGACCCTCAGGCAGCGTCTCTCCGCACTCGTGGTGGTCCGTAATCACCATATCCATACCCAGGCTTTTCGCGTATTCCCTGCTGTCATTTGCGGTTATGCCGCAGTCAACCGTTATTATAAGGTCCGTTCCCCGTTCCTTTATCGTATCAATGGCGCTGTTTTTGACGCCGTAACCCTCCTCAAGCCGCTCGGGTATGTATATGCCGCACTTCACGCCCCGGCTTGTAAGGTAATCCGAAACCACACAGCTTGCCGTAATGCCGTCCACGTCATAGTCTCCATACACCGTAACCCTTTCCTTACGCTCAATGGCAAGCCTGACTCTCTCCGCCGCTTCCTTCATATCCTTCATAAGAAGCGGACTTGAAACCATGGATATATCCGATTTTGTCAGTGCCTCTATATCCTCCTTGCGGCTTATATTCCTTGATGCCAGCAGTACAGCTATAAGTGGGTTTATCCCGCTTCGTGTAAGGCGAACCGCCTCAGAGCGGTCATAGCCTGCCACGTTCCACCTGCCGTATGCCATTCTCTCACCTCTACACTAAAAATTCATTCTTAATTTATTTTACCATATCTCAGTCCGGATAACAACCTATTTGATTCTCAGCGTTATCTCCCCGGTTCTCAGTGTCTTTTCCTCACCGCTGTCCGTTTTTATGATAAGTCCGCCCTCATCGTCAATACCCACGGCAACGGCTTCCTCCGGCTCCTCCCCTACCGGACCGTAGGCTATTCTCTTTCCCACAACCATACTTCGCTCTCTGTAAAGGTCAATAAAGCCTCCGCAGCCCGTCTCGCTGTATTTCAGTATGTCGGACGCCACAAGGGCTATAAGCTCCTCCCTTACGACGTCTACTCCCACCGACGCGGCCCTTGCGGAAATTTCCTCCGGGAAGTTTTCAGTTGTAAGATTTATGCCCACGCCTACCGCCACAACGGGACCTTCCCCGCCGGTAAAGCTCTCTGTTAAAATTCCGCAGACCTTGCCGCCCTTTAAATATACGTCGTTCACCCATTTGATTTTCGGCTTAAGACCGCAAAGCCTCTCAAGGGCAAGGCACACCGCCACGGCAGCGCCGCTTGTTACGGTTACCGCGGAGGAAAGGTCCCCCTTTGGTCTGAAAACCACCGTCTCATAAGTTCCTGTGCCTGCCGGCGAGTAAAAGTTTCTCCCAAGCCTGCCCCTGCCTGCCGTCTGTCTGTCAGCCGCTATAAGAAGTGGAAGCTCCGCTCCCTCCCTTACAAGGCGCTTTGCCTCATTGTTTGTGGAGTCCGTCTCATCGTAGCACACCACATTCATGGGGGTATTTTCTCCCATAAGTGTCTTTTCAATTATTTCTCTTTTAAGTACCATATCATTTTCCCTGTTTTATTTTTATATTCACTGTGATTATAACAAAATTCCCCCTTTCTCTCAACAAGTAATCCTTAATTTATTTACAATTAGTCCTTTATTAACTATGTCCGCTGTGATATAATAACCCCGAAGCGACTATTATATATGGTTTTTAAGCCGTTTTTCCCCGACTCTCAGGGAGATGGGAAAATACGGCATATTGCTCCGTTTTATCAGGCTTTATGGTATAATGGACGGAGTATGACTTTTTAAGCTTAAAGGAAGGGAGGTTTTTTAATGGGTGCGGAGCTTATTTCCTATGTTTCCTCTGCGGAGGGTGTTTCCGCCGCGGTGCAAAACGGCGCTGACGGCGTTATCGCCTCCATTGCTTTTGGCTCTGCGCCTGGTTTAACCTCCCAGGAATTTTCCCGCGCCGGTGAATTTTGCCGTGTCCGCGGAGTTAAAATCTACGGCGCCCTTGAATGTGCCGTGGCTGATTTTATGTACCCGTCTGCGGTAGCGACGCTTGGCGACATATGGCTTTGCGGCGCCGACGGCATTGTGGTAAGGGACCCGGGGCTTCTTTTAAGTCTGGGACACGTGCTGCCTGATTGTCCGGTTATTTTGTCCGGTGAAATGAATATCCACAACAAGGACGCCTTAAAAGCCGCCCGTGCCATGGGCGGGGACAAGGTCATTCTGCCCACAAATATATCGGTGGATACAGTAAGAGATCTTGCCGATTTTCCCCCGGTGGAGCTTTGGATTACAGTCCACGGCTTTCTCTGTCCCGGTCAGGGAAGAAGCTGTATTTTCAGCGCCTTTTCCGGCGGCGAAAGTCAGCTGCGCTCACGGTGCTCACGGCTGTGTCTTAAAGCCTTTGCCACGGGAACGAAAAATTCCCAGCCCTTTACAATGAAGGAGCTTTGCCTTGCAAACCGCCTTCCGGAGCTTTCAGCGCTGGGCATATCGGCGTTTATACTGGACGGTACGGACAGGCGACCGGAG
>CALWYM010000030.1 GCA_944385775.1 uncultured Oscillospiraceae bacterium
AAAAAGGTATCACTGTCTTGCCTTCAAAGTCGTAAGACTCTATAAATGTATTGACGATTCTGGGGGCTTCTCCCCACCAAATCGGATACCCTAGAAAAATTATATCATATCTTTCAAAATCTTCAATAGTCCCACGAATTTCAGGTCTGTAATCCGGGTCGTCCATTTCAACAGAACATCTGCTGCTTTCATTATTATAATCCAAATCTTCCTCTGTATATGGCTTATCAGGTTCAATTTCATATAATTCTGCGGACAAAGCCTCGGAAATATACTCTGTTATAACCCTGGTATTTTCGGTTGCGGAAAAATATGCAACTAGAACATTATCGTTAACATCCATCTCCCCTGACGTATCAGTCCCGTTTTCCTCTGTATTTACCAATATTTCATCACCATCATTTACCTCATTCTCCGTGCAGGCTACAAGTAATGTGACAAGAAAAAAACACTGTTACGAAACATAAAACTTTCTTCATTTTTAGCCCCCTTGGAAAACATTTCAGGTCATTATCTTTAGTTATATCTCTTAGTCAGTTTGACGTCTAATACTTAATAATTAATTACTATATATCAACTTTACGAAATACTGTTCGTGTTATATAAAAATGCATCCCTGTCATATAAAGGCAGAGATGCATTCAAACTATGGTGCACGAGGGGGGACTTGAACCCCCACGTCCGTAATGGACACTAGAACCTGAATCTAGCGAGTCTACCAATTCCACCACTCGTGCGTAACTATGGCTAACAACAGGTGTTATAATACCATATTTATAACGAAATTGTCAAGTATTTTTTTAAATTCCCAAAAATGCTGTTGCAACCTGGAAGTAAATCAGAAGCGAAATTGCGTCCACCACAGTTGTAAGAAGCGGGCTTGCCATAACAGCAGGGTCAAGTCCAAGCTTATTTGCCACCAAAGGCAACATACATCCAACAACCTTAGCGCAAATGACAGTTGCCGCAAGTGTAAAGCAAACCACAAAAGTAACAGGAACAGTAACTGCCGTATTTCCAAGGAGCATTACATCTATAATTCTTATTTTAAAGAAATTGACAACTCCTAATGTAACCGCGCAAAGTATTGCCACACGAAATTCCTTAAAAACTACCTTAAAAAAATCTTTAAATTCAATATCACCAATTGAAAGAGACCTTATCACAGTGACCGAAGCCTGGCTTCCTGAATTACCACCGGTATCCATAAGCATTGGAATAAAAGCGGTAAGGGCAACCCAACGTGCAAGGGCAGTTTCAAAAGACGAAATAATATACCCAGTAAAAGTTGCGGAAACCATCAGTATAAGAAGCCAAGGAATCCTGGCCTTCCATAACTCCAAAATGCTCATCCTGAGATAGGGCTTATCAGAAGGAGTGATAGCCGCCATCTTTTCAATATCTTCCGTAGCCTCTTCTTCAATAACGTCCAAAGCGTCATCAAATGTAACAATACCGACAAGCCTGTGCTCCGTATCCACAACCGGAACAGCGTTTAGGTCGTATTTACTAAGGACATTCGCAACTTTTTCCTGGTCATCTGTTGTGGTAACTGAAATGATATCAGTTTCCATCAAATCACCAATTATGGAGTCCTCGTCAGCAAGCAGTATGTCCTTTAATGTCAGACAGCCAATAAGCTTTCTGTTAGGGTCTGTCACATAACATGTATATATTGTTTCCTTATCCACACCAGTGCGGCGAATACGCTTAATTGCGTCCTCACAGGTCATGTGTTCCTTAAGCTCCACAAACTCCGTCGTCATTATGCTTCCGGCGGAATCCTCCGGGTACTTAAGAATTTCGTTTATCATTTTACGCACGTCAGGCGCGGACTGCGCAAGAATACGTTTAACCACGTTTGACGGCATTTCTTCCACAATGTCAACTGCATCGTCAACATAAAGCTCGTCCACAACCTCTTTAAGCTCAGCATCGGAAAAACCTTTAATGAGAAGCTCCTGCTCATCGGCACCCATTTCAACAAAAGTTGCTGCCGCAAGCTCCTTTGGAAGCAATCTAAAAAGAAGCGGAAGAATGGAATTGTCCAAATCCTCAAACAGAATCGCTATATCCGCGGGCTGAAGAGTATTAAGGATTTCACGAAGAACTGCATACTTTTTGCCCTCAACAAGCGCTTCAATAGTAGTTTCGAGAGTAGCGTTTTTTTCATTCATACTTTATACCTCCTGTATCAACTTTTTGTCAAAGAGGCACAATTAACGAGAAAACTATTCCTGGCGCATGAACTGAACGCCGGGCTTATCGAAAAATTGTTTTCGTCCAACTGTGCCGCCGGTACTGCCAGCGTCCATTATCCACTCTCACCTCGCAAAAAGAAAATAAAAAACACCGGAAAAATTCCGATGGCAAAAATCGCACCGTACCAGCTTTAGCATCCACAGGGCAATGAAACTGCATTAGGTTGTGCCTTGTGCTTCGACACAATCTGCTCAAACCATCTCATAGTGTCTCCACTATTTTGCGGCAGCAGCCCGTATCCCCAGGGTAGCCTTACCTACCGGAAACATTTATTCTACTTTTTGATAATATACTCTTTTTCCTACGATGTCAAGATTTTTAGCAAGAAAAAACCGCTTTTACATAGTTTTATCCTTTTATTTAAAAATTTTTTATGTAAAAACGTATATAAAAAATTTTTCTGAAAACATGAAAATTTGTGTTGACAATCATATGCACATTTGCTATAATAATACACGTTCGTAGCGGAATTGTGTAATGGTAGCACGCCGGACTCTGACTCCGTCTGTGAGGGTTCGAATCCTTCTTCCGCTGCCAAGAGTCTCGGAATCCTATGATTTCGGGACTCTTTTTGTATAATCAGTTAATTTGTGAGGTTTGTAACATGACAGATAAACTTTACTATACAGACAGCCATATACGTTCCTTTGACGCAACCGTTATCAGCTGCACTAAGTCAAAAAACGGCTATGAGATTATTCTTGACAAAACAGCCTTTTTCCCAGAGGGTGGCGGTCAAGTCGGAGATAGCGGCACTCTTGGCGGCGTTACCGTTTTTGACACCCATGAGAAAAACGGAGAGGTGGTTCACTATGCTTCTTCTCCCCTCGCTGTCGGTTCCACTGTTCACGGTGAGCTTGACTGGGAAAAGCGTTTTTCCAATATGCAGGCACACTCAGGCGAGCATATTCTTTCGGGTGTTGTCTACTCCATGTACGGCTATAACAACGTTGGCTTTCATATGGGTGCCGATGGGGTTATAGTCGACTTTGACGAATATATTTCTCCGGAAGAACTTGTGGAAGTTGAGCGCAGGGTAAATGAGCTTATATACAGAGACACTGCTGTAACCGCCTATTTCCCTTCAACAGTGGAATTGGCTAATTTGGAATACCGAAGCAAACTGGATCTTCACGAAAATGTCAGAATTGTATCCATTGATGGCTGTGACTCCTGCGCCTGCTGTGCACCCCACGTAAAACGCACCGGAGAAGTTGGCATTTTAAAGATTCTCGAAAGCTCTCACCGCAAAAACGGCGTTCGCCTTCGTATGCTGGCGGGAAAAGCCGCATTTGACGATTATATTAGCAAAAGTAACTCTGTTCTTCAAATATCGGCTCTCCTTTCAGCTAAACAGGAAGCTGTTTCTGATGGGGTGAGACGTGTTCTTGACGAGCGTGACCGCCTTAAATATGAGCTGACAGGTTTCAAAAGAAGCGCAATACAAAGCTTTGCCGAGAAAATCAGCTTCTCTTCCTCAAATATGGTTTTCTTTTATGATAACTACGATACAGAAGATCTTCGCTTCCTTTGTAATCTGATTTTACCTAAATGCACCGGAATCTGCGCCGCTTTTTCCGGTGATGATGAATCCGGCTACAAGTATGTTATTTCAAGCGGAACTGTTAATCTGAGAGATAAAGCCCGTGAAATTAATACAGCAATTAACGGAAAGGGCGGCGGTTCCTCCGAAATGATACAAGGAACTGCAAAAGCCAAAAGAGAGGCTATTGAAGAATACTTTAAAGAATAGGATGTGAAATACGTGAAAATCTCTGAAATCTACAAGGGAGACGAAATTCCCGTTTCTGTTGAGGTTTTCCCTCCAAAGGGCGAACTGAATGCCTCAGAACTGAGAAGCACTTTGTCTGAGCTTAGCACCTGCTCTCCGGCGTTTATCAGTGTAACCTGTTCGGCAGGCGGAAAAGGTGGAAACAGCGCTAAAACAGCCCAGCTTTCCGGCATTATACAAAATGAGTTTGGTATTTTGTCAATGGCTCATATCACCTGTATTAATTCAGATAAGGCAGAAGTTGATTTGGCTTATGAGAGTGCTCTTTCCCAAGGGCTGTGCAATATATTTGCGTTGCGCGGTGACATAATTCCCGGTGCCGTTTCCGGTGATTTTCACTATGCAATAGACCTTGTAAAATACCTTCGCAGCAAACCAAACGGCGATAAACTTTGTATTGGTGGAGGCTGCTATCCCGAAGGTCATGTAGACTGCACCGATATTGACACAGACATCTGTCACTTAAAAGAGAAGCAGGACGCTGGAACGGATTTTTTCATAAGCCAGCTCTTCTTTGATAACTCAAGTTTTTACAGGTTTATAGACAAATGCCGAAAAAACAAAATCAGTATTCCTATTGAGGCTGGTATAATGCCTATTATGAACAAAAGTCAGATTACAAAGATGATTTTCCTTTGTGGAGCTTCCCTGCCTGCTCCTGTCGTCAGAATACTTCACAAATACGAAAACAGTCATTCGGACCTTGTTAAGGCAGGGACGGAATATGCCGCTCGGCAGATTCTTGAACTAGCTGAAAGCGGTGCTGCTGACGGCATACATATCTATTCAATGAACAAGCCGGAAATCGCAAAATACTTAATGGGTGTTCTAAGAAATGATTAATTCTCAATGCAAAATAGACAAATCCGAGGTACTCAGGTACCTTGGATACAGAAATCAGCTTATTGATAAAAACACCGATAACAGAATTGATGAAATGATTCAGCTGTGTCTTAAAATAGCTAGACCAAAATACATTTACGCCTACTTTGGCATTGAGAGAGACAAAGGTGTAATTCATCTATCCGGAACGAATATTGACTTTCTTGGACACGACATTTTTTCACATCTAAACGGTGCCAATTCTCTTGTACTCATGGCTGCGACCCTTGGTCACGACTGCGAGCGAATGATGTCTGTTCTCGAAAACAGAAGCGTTGCTGACGCCGTATGCTTTAACGCAGCCTGCACAGCCCTAATTGAGGAAGTATCAGACAAATGTCAGAGAGAGGTAGCTGCATCATACAAATCAGAAGGATACTATGTAAATGGCAGATACAGTCCCGGGTACGGTGATTTCCCTTTATCCCAGCAAAAAGATTTATTATCTCTGCTTAACGCAGAAATATATCTTGGCATAACACTCACTCCTGGTAATCTTATGCTTCCGCAAAAAAGCGTTACCTCAGTTTTCGGACTGTTTAATCAGTATAAGGCAAAGGAAGTCAGCTGTCTCAGCTGTACAATGAAAGATTTTTGCCAGTATAGAAAGGTGGGTAACCACTGTGGATAACGGATTTATAATATTTGACGGAGCAATGGGCACTCAACTTCAAAGCAGAGGGCTGAAGCTTGGTGAACTTCCCGAGCTTCTGTGCCTTACCGAGCCGGAAATCGTACAGAAAATCCATGAGGAGTTTATTCTTTCCGGCGCAGAAGTTATTACCGCCAATACCTTTGGAGCAAACAGGAAAAAGCTCGGTTCTACCAAAAAAGTAAACGAAGTTGTTTCCGCCGCAGTGACAATTGCAAGAAAAGCAGGCGCCAAAGCTGTTGCTCTGGATATCGGTCCTACCGGCTCCCTTTTGCAGCCAATGGGGACAATGAGCTTTGATGAAGCTTACGATATATTCAAAGAAGTTGTCATTGCCGGGAGAAACAGCGGCGCAGATTTAATTTTAATAGAAACCATGGCAGACCTTTTGGAAGCGAAAGCAGCTCTCCTCTCCGCTAAGGAAAATTCCAGTCTTCCTGTATATGTAACAATGACCTTCGGCGAGGACGGGAGGACATTTTTGGGCACCGATCCAAAGGTTGCCGCAGTAACTCTTTCTTCTCTGGGTGCTGACGCTGTGGGAATCAACTGTTCCCTGGGTCCTGACGAAATGATGAATCTGGTTCCCGATATGCTAAGCTATGCCAACTGCCCGGTTATAGTTCAGCCTAACGCAGGGCTTCCTGAGATTGAAAACGGAAGGACTGTTTATCGTGTCGGTCCGGAGGATTTTGCTGTTTCAATGGGAAAACTGATGGAGCTGGGAGTGTCCATTGTGGGCGGCTGCTGCGGTACCACTCCTGCTCATATCTCAGCGCTTTGCCGGCAGGCGCGCAAACATACAAAAAAGGAACTGAACATATCGTCGATCACAGCATTTACAAGCTCGCAAAAAGCGGTTATTCTCCCTGAAGCACACATTGCGGTTATTGGCGAAAGAATTAATCCAACGGGTAAAAAGAAGATTAAAGAGTCTTTGAGAACACGGGACTACGATTACATTTTAAATGAGGCTATCTCCCAGACAGAAGCGGGAGCTGAAATTTTGGACGTTAACGTGGGTCTTCCGGAAATCGACGAAAAAGAGGTTCTGGGTCATTTAATTACACAAATTCAAGGTGTGACTCCCCTGCCTCTACAAATTGATTCGTCCAGTCCGGAAGCTTTGGAACGCGCCTGTCGGCTCTATGGCGGAAAACCGATAATAAATTCCGTAAATGGAAGTGAGGACAGCCTTCGCAGCATATTACCCATTGCCAAAAAATATGGAGCCTGCGTTGTTGGACTGACTCTTGACGAAAACGGTATTCCTGAGAAGGCTGAGGACAGAGTAAAAATCGCAGAAAAAATCCTCTCTTTTGCAAAAGAATACGGAATTCCCAAAGAGGATTTGCTAATTGATTGTCTCGTTCTTACCGCATCGACAAACCAGTCCATGGTAAGGCAGACACTTAAAGCAGTAAGGATAGTAAAAGAACAGCTTAAAGTTAAGACGGTACTTGGAGTAAGTAATATTAGCTTTGGGCTACCATCGAGGGACACTATTAACTCAGCTTTCTTAGCTGAAGCCTTGAGCTGTGGTCTTGATTTGCCCATAATCAATCCTCTGAACTCCGCCTGTATGGACGTTGTCTTTGCTCACAGGGTTCTATCAGGAGAAGATATTGACTCGCGAAAATATATAGAGCTTTATTCAAAAGTTAAAACAGATAAAAAAGTCTCGTCCGGACTTAAAGCTCAGGCATCAGATATTACAAATATTGTGCTGTATGGTAAGAAATTTTTGATTAAGGACGCAGTCCACGATGCTCTAAAAAACGAAGACCCTATAACTGTAATAAACACCCGTCTTATCCCCGCCATAAACGAAGCTGGAGACAGATTTCAAAAGGGAGTGTTTTTTCTTCCCCAGCTCATGAGCTCTGCTGAAACTGTAAAGCTTGGCTTTGACGTGGTCAAAGCCGGCACAAAAGGCAGCAATATTAACTCAAAAGGTAAAATAATCCTCGCTACCGTTAAAGGCGATATACATGATATTGGAAAAAACATTGTTAAAATGCTACTTTCAAACTACGGTTTTCAGGTTATCGACCTTGGTCGTGATGTTCCCCCTGATGTGATTGTTAAGGAGACAATAGCTCAAAATGTCCACCTTGTAGGTCTCAGCGCACTGATGACCACCACAGTCAAAAGTATGGAGGAGACAATTAAAGCATTAAGAAGCTCAGGCGCTCAGTGTAAAGTATTTGTGGGCGGTGCAGTCTTGTCCGAGGAATATGCAAAACTTGTGGGCGCCGACTATTACACGAAGGACGCTACGGATTCCGCAAAACTGGCGGAGTGGTTTTTCTCAGAGGAAAGGGGGAATTTATCTTGAAAAGTATTAAACCCGGCAGGGGTCCGTCTATGATGGGTGGAATTGTAGGTATATTCTTTATTCTTTTTGGAATTTTGTGGACAGTAATGGCTTTCAACGCCAGCCCAATTTTTGCACTGTTTGGAGTTATATGGACCGGTATTGCCGTAGTTCAAACTGTGTACAATTTTAAAAACGCCACTTGCAAAAACCGCTATTCGACCTTTGATATTACCGACAGTAAAGAAGAACCAGACCCGCTAAATGAAAAATTTGGTCAAAATCAGGGTAAAAACCCTGTTTTAAAAAACAGTACCAACAGATTTTGCCCATACTGTGGTGCGGAAGTGGAAACGGATTTTGAGTTTTGCTCAAAATGTGGAAAAAAACTCCCATGAAACCTTAAAGGGTATAAAAACCGGTAACCAAAAAGGTTACCGGTTTTTGCTTTAGTCGTTAAAAACCAAATTTGCTTTTTTAAGAACCATTACAACAATTGGAATAAGTACAATGTGAAGTATAATGCCCGGTATGGCAGAGGTAACCGCTCCGGCAATAAATGCGGAGAACGGGAACTCAGACGATGTAAGTCCGGCAATTACAAACTTTACAACACCCCATACAATCCTTCCGGCAATCATGGCTCCGATAAGTGAGACATAGATATTGACTGTCTTTTTCGGAAGTACTTTATAAAGTATTCCGGAAACAGCACCATATGTCCCAATCTCAAAAGCCATAGAAAACGCGCTTAGGAAAGGCGGCATACCAAAAATCATTGAACGAAGTAAGGGTGAGACAAATCCTACAACCAGTGCCCATGGCCAGCCGCATACAAAGCCACAGATAAGGGCAGGTATATGTATCGGACTGAGCATAGAGCCAATCTCAGGAATTTGCCCCGTCAAAAATGGCAGTACCATAGCAAGAGCAAGAAACACCGCCGAAAATGTCATTTTTTTAGTTTTTTCAGATGTCATGTGATTCTCCTTCCATTATCCTTCTGATTTGGTTTATTGCATCACCGACAATAGCCGTCGATGAGCCTGTAACGCCAGCAACATAGGTATCACATAGGTTCATAGGAATAAGGACCCTCTTTCCACGACTTGACGCCACCGCATTGGCCATTGCCGGCGAAATTTCACCCATTAAAGAATCTGCAATGGCTATTCCCAGTGGACCAACAATAATATCCGCCTTGCGGCAGCCAACTACAACCGGATTCTCTCCTGTTGCAGCTTTTGTCGCGCCACCTTTCATCATGTTTGTAGTGGCTGCTGAATTGGTTCCAACCACCATTAAATTTACATTTGGAAAGTTTGAAATAATATTTTCAACCAAGGTCCTTCCGAGTTTGCCTCCATGCCCGTCAATTACCAGTACAGTCATTATTTTCTCCTTTTTGGTCATAGGCAGGTAAACAAAAAATCGGCACCTTGCAAACTTGATGCAAAGCGTCGATACCTTAGTGATATCTATATTGTAATTGTAAAAAAGATAGAAAACCTGCCTATGCCGGTATATGTCTGACTTGTGTCAGCTTCCACAGTATACCACACATGGCGTAACTTGTCAATAACAAAAAAGCTCCGTACTTTGGTTCGTCCATCAATATCCCATTTTAACGTGAAAATTCCTTTTTTAATGCGCTTCGTAAAAGTTCCAAAGTTTCGTCATTACATTCTGCCTCACCGTTTCCAAATACCATGACAGCTCCGAATATTAAAGAACGGATAATAAATGTTCTGCTGGTACGAAGCTCAGCTGGTATATTATTATCATCGCAAAATTTGTCAATCAGTCTCTGGGATACGCTTTCCATTTCACCATCCTTTTTGTGGTAAGTATTATCAAACTCCCCCTCCTTAAGCATGAGTATAGTACGAAGGTTAGGATTCTCTACAAGAAATTTAACGTAGTTTATACTAAGCTCAATAATCTGACTTTCCGTATCGTTACCGGCTTCTTTCAATATATTCTCCTGAACCTTCTGCCACTGACTATTGACATACTTGATAATGGCATAAATAAAATCCTTGCGGTTTTCAAAGTGTTTATATGGAGCAGCGCAGGATACTCCGCATTTTGCCGAAACCCTTCTCATTGAAAAGTCAGCAGCTCCGTAACGATTAAGCTCCTCTATTCCGGCCTGAATAAGCTTGTCCTTTACATTCTCTCTGTTACCTGACATTTGCGCCTCTCCTTGATTATATAGCTGCATTTCATTCTATCATACTTGGCATAAAAAGTCCATAAATAAGTTATCATCGTTCACTAAAAACATCTCTCTTATTTGTTGTAATTATCAAGAAAAGAGTATTCTACCCCTTTGGTCTTATAGCCCGGAAGCGTATCAAGCTGGACACAGTGAATACTGTTAAAAATGCTCTTTTCGATATTGGGGTTTGTCTTTTTAAGTTCCTTTATTAGCTGCTTTATTTCCTGCCGCTTGGATTCCCCTATCCCGTCCTGGCTCTCGTCTCTTTTTTCGGTAAATCGGCATGCGCACTGTATAAATTCCAGATGATTATAGTTTTTCCAACTTATAATATCTTCCTCGTGAACGCAGTAAAGTGGTCTTATAAGCTCCATACCCAAAAAATTAGTACTTTTAAGTTTCGGGAGCATTCCCTGTATCTGTCCACCGTAAAACATAGCCATAACAGTTGTTTCAATGACATCATTGAAATGATGTCCTAGGGCAATTTTATTGCATCCAAGCTCCTGAGCTTTGCTGTAAAGATTTCCCCTTCTCATTCTGGCGCATATGTAGCAAGGCGATTTTGTCATCATATTTGCCACATTAAAAATATCAGTTTCAAATATCTGTATCGGAATATGAAGAAACTGGGCGTTATCTATAATCTTTTGCCTGTTTCTCTCGTTATATCCAGGATCCATAACAATATATTCCACATCAAAATCAACCGGACCGTGCTTTTTAAACTCCTGCACAAGCTTTGCCATAACCATGGAATCTTTGCCCCCTGAAATGCAGACCGCGACCTTGTCTCCGTCGTTTATAAGCTCGTATTTTTTGTTAGCATAAACAAATGGATTCCACAGCTCTTTTCTGTATTTTTTTATTATGCTCCGTTCAACCAGCTCATAGGGCATTAAATCCTTCATAATTTACACTCCTTTTGCCAAATAATCTTATCAAATTACACAGCATTTTGTCAATCATATAATAATTTTTCTTACGCTTGCATTTTAAGTATTAGTGTATTAAAATGTAGTCATTATTTTTGGGCGGTGCTATTATGAAAATCTATGCTTTTGAGGTTAGAGATGATGAAGTAGAGTATTTTGACTATTTTTCCAAAAAGCTCAATGTTCCCGTTGAGCTGTCGGGAGAAAAACTGACCCTGGACAAAATTCTTACTTTAGAGCCCGGGTCCGGAGTGTCCGTTTTGGGCATGAATCAGTATGGAGATGAGTGTTTCAGTTTAATGAGTCAGCACTCAGTAAACTACATGTCTACGAGAACAATCGGATATAACCATATTGATTTAAGCAGCGCCATGCGTTACGGAATCCATGTATGCAATGCATACTATGCTCCTGACGGCGTTGCTGAATATACGGTTATGATGATGCTTCTTTGTATCCGTCAGTATAAACCAGCCCTTTGGAGAATACAGGTAAACGATTACTCGCTTGTCGGTCTTATGGGGCGCCACCTGAGAGACATGACCGTAGGGATTATCGGGACAGGCAGCATTGGATCCGCAGTAGCAAAAATACTTACCGGATTTGGCTGCCGTATTATCGCCTGGAGTCGCCACGAAAATCCCAAGCTTAAAGGAATAGCTGAATACGTATCTCTTGACAGGCTTTATAGTGAATCGGATTTAATTACCATTCACCTGGCACTCAACGACGAAACATATCATATAATTAATGATGAGAGTATCAGCAAAATGAAAAAAGGCGTAATACTTATAAACTGTGCCAGAGGCGGACTTATGGATACAGAGAGTCTTATCTCAAATATTGAAAATGAGCAAATAGGCGCTCTGGGTATTGATTGCTGCGAGAACGAGGAGGAAATCGTTCATCGTGACCGCCGAAACGATATTTTCTCCGACAGGGAGATTGCCTACCTGCGGCAGTTTAAAAATGTGGTATATACTCAGCATATGGCTTTTTTCACTGCCGAAGCAGTCCGAAGTATGGTTGAGTGCGGCGTAGCAGGGATAATCGAAATGAGCAAAGGCGTCAAATACCCGACTCAGCTTACATAAAATTTTAAAATAAAGCCGCTGACCAAATCAGGTCAGCGGCTTTATTTCAGAATGAGTTATTGAAAATCAACGAACACTCTCAGGAAATTCATCAACATTTTGAATAACTTCAACAACGTTATCCCTGACAATCTTCTCAGCCTTAGCATTTAAAAGCTTTTCATAAATATCCTCGACTAGGTTTTCGTTGCCCTTTATTTCCTCAAGAGGTCTTCCGGTCTCCTTCGATTTAATATCAATCTGCCTTGTAAGCTCTGCCGATGTGACTGATATGTTCTCAGCGCGCACCACATAATCCAGCAGCAGTGAAATTTTAACCTTCTCAATAGCGTACGGTTTGCAGGTTTCCAAAAATTTCTCCATATTACTGCCCTCTGCTTCAAGAGCCTGTTCCACCGTCATGCCCTGCCCGGCAGCAGTAGCCTTTAGCGTCTGCACAAAACGGTCAAGAGAAACATTGAGCATACTTAATGGCACATCAATATCCAAAACATTTGCCATAGCTACGTCCAGCGACTGTTTAAAAAGCATATCGCTTTTTGTATTGTACCTGTCCTGAATCATTTTTTTTTTTTTTTCCCTAAACTCTGCAACACTGTTACAGTCGCCCACCTTTACATTATCCCTTACATACTCATCTGTACACTCCATAAGGTCCCTTGCCCATACACCAACAAGATGTACATTTAAGTCAAGGGTCATGCCTGCCACATCTTCACGATGGAAATTCTCCGGCATGGTAAGAGAAAGCTCCAAATCGTCACCGGCTACGTGACCTTCAAGAGCTTCATCAAGCCCGGCGAACAGTGTCCCGCTTCCCATGATAAACCTACTCTTATCAGAATGGTCATAGGAAAATCTCTGTCCGCCGGAAGTTCCTCTGAATTTAACCTCTACAATATCACCCATTCTGGCCTCACGAGGCACCTCGTGAACCCAAAGATGGTTTTTCATATACCGGTCAATGGCTTCATCAATATCAGCCTCAGAACATGTTTTTACGTATTTTGTAACTTTGAGTCCCTTATACTCTGCCGACTCTATCTCAGGATAGTTTTCAAAATTAGCCGTAATCTCGGCACCGTTTTCGTCCATTCTGGAAATCATAAATGTGGGTTTTGTGATAGGAGCAAGGTTATTTTCCCTGCACATTATCTCAAAAAAGACAGGGATTGCCTTTTGACCCGCCTGAGAGACAAGTTCCTTGCCATATACACTCTTGGCGACCTGGATAGGAGCCTTTCCTGCCCTGTAGCCTTTAATTGGTCTTTGCTTCTGCAAGGCTTCAGAAACCTTTTGAATATATGGTTCCAAATCACTTCTCTCAATCTCAAAAGTTGCAGCAACGTCATAACCGGAATTTTTCTCTATACTTAATGTCTTCATTTTTCACCCTGCCGTTCTTCTTTTAGTTACGCCATTAAAATAATTGGGCAAAGGTATTATATCATTATGATAATATTTCGTCAATAGGTTGATTTTTTCATTAAGAAACTCCCTCACAATGGTCATTTGTTTGAATTGGAGCATTTTAATAGACTTGATTACAGCAGAATTTGCGATATTTATGTTTATAAGACCCAAAAAGAACCAGCGCAATATAAGCACTACATTAAGCCGTATGCACGAAAAAATAATCAGGTTTCATTTTCTTTAAGAAAAATTGCCGGAATAATGGCTATTTGTCAAAACGTAAAAAAGCAAAAATAATCTATATTTTCAATTTTAAAATAACATATTAATTCTTTTTTAACTATTGTGCATATTATATAACTTTTAACCCTTTATTCAATTTAACCATTTTGCTAATTGCCTTAAAAAATGTGTTTTTTGCCAATTGACAGGTGATGTACCCCTATGTATATTATTAATTGTGCACGAGCACATAGTATAAACTTACATACTTTGTATTACTGATAAAAATATGAAGTGCTCGTGTAACTACTATAAACGGGGGTTAATTATGAAGTACTATGTTGATGCTGGTTCACCTCGCGGTGGAAACGGTACCAAAGACCGTCCTTTTAAGAGGATCAACGATGCTGCTCAGATTGCTCTGCCGGGTGATGAAGTTATTGTCCTTCCCGGAGTGTATCGTGAGTACGTAGACCCAAAAAATGCAGGTACTGAAGACGCACCGATTACCTATCGTTCAGAAACTCCTCTTGGGGCTGTTATTACCGGCTCTGAGCCAATAAAGAATTGGGAGCATCTGGAAGGTAACGTATGGCTCGCAAAAATCCCCAATGGGCTTTTTGGCGGTTATAACCCGTATACTACTGTTATCTGGGGTGACTGGTATCATGCTCTGGCGCCTTATCACACTGGTGAAGTTTACCTCAATGGCAGAAGTATGTATGAGGTATTCTCTCTTGACGAGGTCAAATCTCCCAAAATCTTTGAAAAGAGCTGGGAGCCTTATGAATATACCCTTCTCCAGTGGTACACTGAGCAGGACGGAGACTACACAGTTATCTACGCTAACTTTGGAGGAGCGGATCCTAACAAGGAAAACGTCGAAATTAATGTTCGTCGTAACTGCTTCTATCCCTCAAAGGAAGGTGTATCCTACATCACTCTTTCCGGTTTTGTAGTCAAGCAGGCTGCCACAAACTGGGCTCCACCTACTGCATACCAGGAAGGAATGGTTGGTCCTCACTGGTCAAAGGGATGGATAATTGAGGATTGTGAAATCTCCGATTCTAAGTGCTGCGGTATTTCTCTCGGTAAATATCTCCAGCCTGAGAATGAAAACAAGTGGACAATTAAGGCTGTCAAGCAGGGAACCCAGACTGAGCGTGACGCTATTTGCCAGGCTCAGAGAGATGGCTGGACCAAGGAACGTATTGGATCCCATATTATAAGGCGCTGCAATATCCATAACTGTGAGCAGACCGGTATTGTCGGTCATCTTGGTTGCGTATTCTCCATTATTGAGGACAACCATATTCATCATATCAATAATAAGCAGCAACTTGCAGGTGCTGAAATTGGCGGCATTAAGCTCCACGCCGCTATTGACGTCATTATCAGAAGAAATCGTATCCACAATTGCTCAAGAGGTATTTGGCTTGATTGGCAGGCTCAGGGCACGAGAGTTACTCAGAACCTTCTTTATGGCAACGTTACAAATCGTCCTATCACCGTTAGAATGGGTCACGGAGAGGACATTTTCGTTGAGGTAAGCCATGGTCCTACCCTTATCGACAACAACCTTCTTCTGTCAACATACTCAGCAAGACTTGCAACCCAGGGTCTGGCATTTGTCCATAATCTGATTGCCGGCTCTTTCACTTCTGTTTCTGAAGGAACCGCTTCCAGGGAAAACGGACAGCCCAGGTATACTCCGTACCATGTTCCTCATCGTACAGAGATTAATGGATTCATGTCAATTCTCCACGGAGATAATAGGTTCTACAATAACGTATTTTTACAGAATGAAATCCCCGAGAATATTAAGAATGCTCCTCTTCCGGAAAACGGCAATCGTCAGAATCTTGAGGTAGGTTTGAAAGTATTTGACGAGTATCCCACCTATAAAGAGTGGGCAGAAGTTTTCTTTGACGATGATGGTAATGTTAAGAAGGGAACCATCACTGCTAATGCAACATGGTATTTCAGAAAAATGCCCATTTATACCGGCGGTAATGTCTATGTAAATGGTGCGAAGCCGTGGAACAAGGAAAATAATCCTACTGTTATCGATGCGGATGTTAAGCTAAAGGTCGTTGAGGATGGAGAAGATATTCGTCTTGAGACAAATCTTTATGACTACATTTCCGACGTTTCTTGTGATACCATTTCCACAGAAACTCTGGGTATGGCGTTTGAGCCTGAAGAGTTCTATGAAAACCCAGACGGAACTCCTATCGTATTTAACACCGACTATTTTGATAATCACCGTCCTGTTACTCCAATGCCTGGTCCGTTTAATTGCGGTAAGTGTGCTAAAGGCAATCTATTCTCCTTTTTAATGCGCAAATAAATAAGAATATACTCGTTTATCCAAACGGATAAACGGGTATATTCTATTTTCCAAGCATATTATCTATACATTTTGTTTCATCAGGATAAAGTCTTGCCAAATGCTCCTGAAGCCGTTGCCTTGATTCACTCGGCGTTCTGGAATAAATTCTTTCCTTTACTGCTTCTCCCCAGTGCTGCTCCGGTGTAGAGTATTTTGCCACCCCAATTCCATAAGGAACACCGTTTTTTGTAATCTGGTACACAAAATCTACCGTTATAACATATCCTTTCATTTGAAGTTTAGTAACTATTGAATCAAACTCTCCCCGCTTTTCAATCCCGGTTAAACGGCGCCATTCCCAGGATAGCATTGGTCCGTTTGTTTCCAGCACCTCATACACTGTTTTTTCCTTGTGACTGATAAGACCATCTTCCCACCTGGCGTCAAGGTCGTATCCGTCTCTTCGGAAATTTGCAAAATCATAGAAAAATTCCCTTGTAATAAAACAGCTTTTATTCCAGAAAAATTTTCCGTAAGCACAGTCTATACCCTGTATTACAGGTCCTTTCCACATCCATGCGCTTTCCTGAGCAAATAATAATTCTTCGGGAGTGTGCTCCTCCAGAGAAAATCCCGGAATTTTATTTTTGAAAAAAGGAAGTATTCCAAAACTTTTTATAAGCTCAGCCATATCCTCTCTAGAATGAATCATGTCCATATTTCATTACCTATCCTCATAACCAAGTTCTCCCACAAGCCCGTCTTTCAAGAGCGCCGATAAAGCGTTTCTTAGCAGCCGCTGTAAAAATAATGTCGTATATTTGGATAGGACAAGCTAAGCTTTTTTGCAAAGCGTATAAAAATCTCCATACCTTGAGATTTGGCAGCACCTAGCTGTTCTTCCAATACGGATTAAATACTTCTCCATATAAAGCCCCCTGATATTATTTTGACATAATAAGATAATATATACCTATAAAAATGGTACCCGTACGTTTGTCACGGGTACCATAGTCAGTTTTACTGCTGGACAAGATGAAAGGTAAATCCACCAATTTCACCGTCAAGGTAAATAACTCTCACCTTTCCACTGGGAGTAAACTTCTCAGTACCAGGCACAAACCTAACGCCTTTTGAAGAAAGATAATATATAGTGCGCTCAACATTATTTGATGCGATGCCTATATGTCCATTCTTGCCTGAGCCTTTGTCCATAACCTCCACCGCAGTGCCTGAAAACACAGAAGCAGGGTTTGGAAGATACGGAAAATCAAAAATAGTGGAAATAAGTTTCGCTGTTTTTTCTGCTTCCTCTCTGGACTGGCAGTTTATACCGACATGCGCAAGGCGGAAGCCGAGCATGATCCTAACTGCCTCCTTGCAAATGGCGGTAATCTCATCCCAGCACTCGCCATCAATAAGATCCTTCTTAACCATCCATGTACCGCCGCAGGCCAGAACCTGTTCAAAAGATAAATATTCGTTAAGATTCTTCTGATTTACCCCGCCTGTGGGAATCCACTTAAGATTTTTATACGGTCCTGCCAGAGCCTTAAGCTTTGCTACTCCCCCGTTCTGCTCCGCAGGGAAGAACTTTACAACATCAAGACCCATTGCCATTGCCTGCTCCATCTCTCCGGCAGTTGCGGTGCCTGGAACAATAACCACATCCTTGGAAATAGCATACTTAACAACCACAGGGTTAAATCCAGGAGTAACCACAAACTGTGCACCGGCAGAAACAGCCCTGTCAAGCTGTTCCGCAGTAAGCACAGTACCTGCGCCCAAAATCATTTCAGGGCACTGGCTGCTAATCGCCTTAATGGCGTCCTCAGCTTCCGCCGTTCTAAAAGTGACCTCAGCTACCGGAAGTCCTCCTGCAATCAACGCCTTTGCAAGCGGCACAGCCTTTGCTGCATCATCAATAGCAATAACAGGGATAATTCCTATTTTTCCTATAGTCTCCAACAGTTTGTTCATTTTAAATCCTCCTAACAGTTTTAATCATCAAATTCCAGATAAGCTCCCTTCATGGGACTGGCTGCATGCTCACTGAACATACGAAGCACACCTTTCTTATACTTTAATGGCTTAGGTTTCCAGTTTGCACGGCGTTTTTTCAGTATCATGTTCACTTCCTCTGGAGAGCATCTTTCTCCATTAATGCCCACAATAGCAAGTACCCTGCCCGGCACGTCAATTTCAATAAGATCCCCCTCCTCTACAAGGGCAATAGGTCCGCCACTTTGGGCTTCCGGACTTACGTGACCGATAACAGGACCGGTTGAAGCACCGGAAAACCTTCCGTCAGTTATAAGGGCAATGGATTTTCCCAGCTCCTTATCAGAGGAAATAGCCTCACTTGTATAAAACATCTCCGGCATTCCACTGCCCTTAGGTCCTTCATACCTTATAAAAACAGCATCACCGGGCTGAACTCTGTGGTGCAAAACGGCGTCAATGCACTCCTCTTCACTGTCAAAAGGTCTGGCACGAAGAACAGCCTTAAACATCTCTTTTGGACATGCGGTGTGCTTAATAACTGCACCACCAGGAGCGAGATTACCTTTCAACACCGCTATACTTCCGTCGGTACCAAGGGCATTATCATATGACCTTATAATATCCTCTCTTTTAAGTGACAAACCATACCGTCTGTTTGCTTCTAAAAGAAGATTATTGCATTTTTCATAAAAACCATCCCGCCTTAGTTTTTTAAGGTTTTCTCCAATGGTTTTACCTGTTACGGTCATGACATTGAGATTAAGAACAGCCCTCAATTCCTCCATAATGGCAGGTACACCACCGGCGTAGTAGAAAAACTCCGCAGGCCATCTCCCTGCCGGTCGAATGTCCAGAAGATAATGAGCGTTTTTGTGCAACTCATCAAAGGTATCTCCGTCAATATTAATGCCAAATTCATGGGCAATAGCAGGAAGATGAATCATAGCGTTTGTAGAGCCTGAAATGGCAGCATGAATAAGAATAGCGTTTTTAAAACTTTCTAAAGTTACAAAATCAGAGGGTTTAATTCCCTTTTCCGCAAGCCCAACTGATATAGCACCCGCCTCATATGCATATGCTTCAAGCTCTGGGCTCTCAGCCGGCACAAGTGCGCTGCCGGGGAGAGCAAGTCCAAGCGCTTCAGCCATAATCTGCATTGTTGACGCAGTACCTATAAAGCTGCAAGCTCCGCAGCTGGGACAAGCGTTGCACTTTGCCCAATTTAACTTGTCCTCACTTATTTCACCACGCTCATAGGCCGCGGAGTACATTCCAAGCTGCTCAAGTGTTAAAAGCTCCGGTCCAGCAGCCATTACACCCCCTGGTACAACCACTGACGGGATATTTAACCTTGCCAAACCAATTAAGTTGCCTGGAAGTCCCTTGTCACAGCTTGCGATAAATACTCCACCATCAAAAGGGGTTGCACTGGCCTGAATTTCAATCATATTAGCAATCATTTCACGACTTGCAAGAGAGAAATTTATTCCGTCTGTACCCTGACTTTCCCCATCGCACATATCAGTAGTAAAATATCTTGCGCCATAGCCTCCGGCGGACTCTACTCCTTTTCTGACTGCTTGCACTAACTTGTAAAGGTGTCCAGACCCCGGATGGCTGTCACCAAAGGTACTTTCAATAAAAATTTGCGGCTTTGAAAGATCCTCCTTCCCCCAGCCTGTTCCAATTCGCAAAGGGTCAAGCTCCGGAGAAAGCTTTCTCATTTTCTGGCTAATAAGCTCCATACGTAACAATCGTCCTTTTTAAAACAACATTTCCAAATTTCAATAATAATCCGTATTTTAATGTTAACACATCGTTGCTACAAAGTAAAGTAAACGGAAAGCTTAATTTTAAAATTTGCCATATAAACCAGCAGAGACCAGGCTATTGCCCGGTCTCTGCCAATCGCATAAAAAGAAGGGAGAATCGTATAAATTAAGTTAATATCTCAGTAAATTACTTGTTCTGGATGAATACAGGCATACCGAATGCAGAATTCCATGCAATATCAGTAGCCAATACACGAGCCCACTTCATTCCCTTGGGGAAGTTAAACTCAACGGTCTGGCGACCATAAGGAGTGGTATCGTTCATTGGGATTCTGACGGAGCTAACATTCTCGCCATCAGAATATACACACTCAGCGTAGGACATTGGGAAGGTCCAGCTGAACGTAGCGGTTGCCTTACCGTCCTCAATGCAGCTCTCCTCAAGGAGAACTTCACCAGTGGAGTAGAAGTGCTTGCCCTCACGAAGAGCGTCAACAAGCTCATCATACTTTTCGGAAGACGGAATGTGATCAAGCTGTACATATGTGCAGTTGGTCATCGGGTAAAGCTCCCAGTCTTCCTCACTCTCGTTTACCTTAGTATAGGTATCAAGCTCACTCATAACGTAGCGTGGATGATCAGCCCAGTTGTTAATATCATTCCAAACGCGCTCGATACGACCGGAGAACATATTGTCAACGGAGTTATCAGCAGGCAGCATTCTGGCACCAAAGCCCATCCAACGCTCGCTTGTAAACCAAGGCTCATTCTTGCAGTCATACGGAAGACCATCATTAGCCTTAGTATCCGGATGCGGCATCTGAATAAATGCATTCTCACGACGGCACATCTCAACAACGTCCATAGCGCTCTTCAGGTGGTAATAGGTACGACCGTCAGGCAGCTTCTCAGCAAACTCCTGATCATCGTCTCTCCAGCGTGAATAAAGCATTGGCTTGGATGGCCAAATCATAAAGTGGAACGGTATCAGCTGCTTTGCCTTGTCCTTGCCATTTATGGCAATCTCTTCGCCGGTGACAAGGAGAAAGTCAGGGGTGCTGACATAGCGGGACTCAAGCTGATAACGCTCAAGATCGGACTTACGACCTTCTTTGTTATCATCGCAACGACCCTCAGCCCAGAAATCGCAGGGTGAGAATATATCGAAGCCGTTTTCCTTAATGAGGAGCTCCCATGGACGCTGCTTTCTGTAATCTCTTGGGAATGCAGCCTGGCTTGCAATATGCATATGGGAACCAAGGCGCTTGTAGCCCTCAAGCGGACGAAGATGATCGAAGTTAGTGTACTTCATAGCCATGCTACGGGTAGCATAAACAGTGTCGCTGCTCACTACCAGGAAGTAGGACATTCTCTGCATGGTGCCCGGCTTTGCGTTATAGAGAGGCCAGCGGATATTGAAGTGCTCCTGCTCCTTATTATGGCGAACACCGATAGAGAACTTGCCGCTCTTCTCAAGGTTGTAGTAGTTGTAACCAACATTGTTCTCAGTCTGACCGCCCCAAACGAAACGGTGAGGAGTCGGCATTACTGCAACGGCACCGTGAGGCTGCTGAAGGGTAAGGACACGTCCACGGGCGTAAACACGCTCACGATCGCGATCCGGACCCGCGTTAGTACGATATCCGGGATTCTCAAGCACCTCGCGACGCTTTGGAGTGACGTAGTAGAGCTTATCGGGCTTAAAGCCACTGAGTCCTCCATGATAAAGGTAACATACACCGTCATCCTGAGTAGATGCAACAGCCTCAATACGGACAAGGTTGCTTCCCTCGAAGAAATGAACCTCAAAGCCACCGTTGAATTGACCCAAGGTAAGACCATTAAATGCTACGGTCTGGACGTTACCGTCCTTAGAGTAGGTAATCTCAGTGGTGTCCCAAGAATCCTTTGCCTCTTTGACCTCTTTCTTACGACTCATTGGGTCATCGGAATAGGTGTCCCACTGGAATCCAAGCTCCTCGCCAGGAGCAAGACCCTTCTCACGCTGTGGGTTTATCTTTGTACGAACACCTGTAATTACCTTGAACTCTGGATAAAGGTTAGAAGCAAGGCTAACCCACTTGCCGTTGGTCTCATAGCTCAGGTCAATAATGCAGGGCTTATTTTCAACAATGCCCAGTTCGGCACGCCAAGAGAGCCTGTCTTCACCGGTCCAAGTAACAGTCTGTCTATCCATTACTTTACACTCCTTTTCTTTAGATTTTTGTATATCTATATAATGGGGCAATTATACATTATACAATTCAGAACAAATTTGAAGGTTTATAACAGTTTTATTCAATGGTCAAATTTTGTCGACATCAGGGCCAGATTGGGAACAGGAACGCTGTCCAAAGAACGCCTGCAACAGTCTTTATAACCATTGGCAGTATACCCTGTTTAATCATGGTCTTAACGTCGTATCCGCCACCCTCCATAATGATTGGAATAACAGCAGTTGCGGAAGGCAGAAGCCATGCAGTAAGGGAAGCGTTCTGGATGCCAATAACAACACCCTTAGCACTGCACCCTATTGTTGAGCAGGTAACAATTCCGATAGGAATAAGAAGGTTTGCGGTTGCACCATTATTCATGAACTGGGTCAGGAACATGGTAACCAACCAGAATGCTCCGATAAGGGCAATGCTGGAAGGACGTTCACCAAGAGCGTCAGCAACAAGACTGCCGAGCCAATGACCGGTACCTGTGTTAAGTAGAGCAGCACCCATAATGAGTGCTCCGACATAGAGGAAGATGAGGGAGAAAGGCATAGCATTGATTCCCTCTTTGAAAGTGAGAACGCCAGTGAAGTACATGAGGATAGCGCCGGTAACGGTAACCATCCACTGTGCAATACCAAGAGACTCAGCAAGAATTAAACCAATGCAGGTGAAAGCAAATATAATATATGCAAAAATTTCCTGCCTCTTGTTAAGAGTTGCTTTGGTAGCCCTCTGAGCCTGCTTACCAAGATCCAGAGACTCAATCTGAACAGAAGGAGCATCAGGAGCAAGCTTAATACCAAGGGTCATAAAGTAAATCAGCATAATGATGGAAACAGGGAGTCTTGCAAAGAATGGGTCAAGAAGCTCAAATTTGTCACCGAAAGTATATCCGGCAGACTCAAGGAAGCCGTTATACCTGTTATACAGAACAGCTCCGTTTCCTATTGGAGGTGAAAGCTGGTCGCACAGGAGCATGATACCAACCGGGAACATTGCCTTTGCCGGGCTTTTTCCAGACCTTTCGCAGATTGCGATAATCAGAGGATACACAATAGCGATACGCCCAATGGCGCCTGCAAGGAGGAATCCAAGACCGAAGTTAATAATCATAAAAAGTCTCAAGGAGTTATTAAAACTACCGCCTACTTTAAACAGCAAGGAAGCTATGCTTCCAACCGCTCTTGTTCTTCCAAATGCGTTAGCAACTACCATCATGGTTGCCATAATAACCGCGTTGCTATCTGCAAACTTTGAAAGAGCAGTATTTGCGTCAATACAACCTGTAAGAACAAGAAGTACCGAAATACCGATTGCTATAACGCCGTAATCCCACTTGGCTATAACAATCATGACAAGCATGAGTGCCCAAAGTGCAATATTTATTGCTATTTGAGTGGTCATATGTATCTATCCTTCTCTCTTTAATTTTTGATTACCGACAGAGCTCGGTTTTTTCATAACCAAGCTCATCAGGCAACCCCATTCCTCTAGGCCTTTGAGTGATAATAGAATAACACACAAACCACAGTTTGAAAAATCGTTCATATTTATGTAACATAATTAACTAGCTTGTATAATACCTCTAATCCCTCTTTTGTTGCTGTTCTCAATCGTTAACATTTATTTAACATAAAGAATTTGAAAAATAGCACAAATAAATGCAAAATTATATCCAGCTTTTCCGTCATAATGTATATTTTGAATAGTATTTATTAAGCATATTGTACATTCAAAATAGTGCAATGTATTTTTTTAATACAATTTAGTATATGTTACATAAAAAACAATAGAAAAAACCTTATTAAAAGTAATATTATTTCTGTTAATTTTTTGTAAAAGGAATCAACCGTTCCACAAAAATAAAAGAAACCTGTTAAAAACTCTATATAATATAATAGTTTACTTAAATTAATTATTGTAATACGTCCGAAGATTGCATCTCCGGACGTATTATTAAAAGTTTCGTAACTTATTTCTCATTTTCTATATTCATTTTCCATGTAGTTTTTCGCAAAGTTTATAAAAATCTCCCTTAAAGGATTTGCATGGTAGTCAGGATTCCACGCAATAGCTATATCTGTGGGATTTCTTGTTACACCGTCAAGAGGTATCGCTTGGAGGTCATCCATCCTTTGCCTGAACTGACGAAAAGTGTTATAAACCAATGTAACTGCACTGCTCTGCGTAATTACGTCGAGAAGGCACTCTACACCCTCACAGAGGAACGATACCCGTGGAACAAATCCATGCTCCACGCAGTAGGTATACATACTGTCCATTCGTCCGTCACTCGAAGCCTTAAACACGAACTTCTCGCCTTTCAAATCGGACAGCTGCAAAATAGCCCTATTAGCAAGATGATGATTTTTTCCCATAAGAACATACATATTCTGGCGTAGTGCAATTCTTATGGTTGACATGTTACCACACTCAGAGGATGGAAGAACAAAAAAATCCAAATCTAGCGATGAAAAATCCGCCCACATGGATTTTTTATCGTAAAGGTAAACTGAGATATTGGGATATGCCCTGGAAAAAGCAGATACAACTGAATAAATACCATCATTTTCAGCATATGTGCCTATTTTAATTACGCCCTTAGAAGTAGTTGCCTCCAGTACAGACTGTTTTCCTTCCTCAACGGCATTGAGCATACGCTTCGCCCAGACAAGAAAAAATTCTCCCTCCGGAGTAAGCTGAAGGTTCTTGCCACCCCTGTCGAATAGCGTAGCCCCTAATTCCTTTTCTAGCCTACCGATAGATCCGCTCATAGCTGACTGAGAAATATGCAAAGCGTTTGCCGCCTTTGTCATTCCTCCCTCTTCCACTATCTTAATAAAAGAGACCAATACATCCATATTCATATATCAGTATCACCTCTCCCCTATTTAACCGTGAATAAATTTCAGGAATGTCTCTCCAACCTCCGACAGTGTCTCTTCATTCCATGTAAGGCATATCGTACGTCTATCCATAACATTACGCACCCTAATAAGTGTACAATCGTTTAGCTTTGAAGCGGTATTCATTTCGTTATTATACACAAGACCTATTCCACAGCCATTTTGAATGCAGGCAAGTTTGCCCTTGGCACTATCTGTGACAAGAGATATTTTAGGGGTAAAACCGGCTCCAACGCAGGCATTATAACTGGCGTCAAATCCGGAGCTTGACGTACTCCTCGCAAAAACAAAATTTTCATCGCGAAGCTCATCCAAATAAACGTTGCCCCTATCAGTCAGTGGATGGCCAACAGGAACGATAATGTATAGGGTATCCTGAACATCAATAGGTACATATTTCTCATTAGTAACATCATGCTGGAGCATAACGGAGAAATCAGAAATTTTAGATAGCCCGCTTTTATCGTAAGGTCCACCAGGTCTTAGAGTAACACATATATTTTCATATTTGCTCGTAAATAAATCCAGCTGCTGAAACAGCCAGTCGCTCTGAACTCTCAAGGTAATGATAATCTCATGGGAATTAGAGTATCCTAAAGCAAAGCTCTCCTTAATATGGCTTAGGTTTACACATATAGAAGCAGCAGTACCATAAAACTGTAAACCCGCCTGGTTCAGTATCAAGCGACGACCCTTACGTACAAAAAGAGGCGCACCGACAAGATCCTCAACCCTTTTAATCGTAGCACTTACGGCAGGCTGTGTCATGCCCATCTCATCGGCTACTTTTGTAAGACTATGGTAATCCGCAACCTTAAGGAAAAGCTCCATATCCCGTGTATCCATTTCTTCACTCCTCCTTTTTTCCTATCGTATTAATCGTCAGCAATTCTCTTTATATTCTAATCTGTAATGGTAAAATTGTCAACACTGCGGTCAGTTTTGACAGAAATTAAAAACTTTATATGTATAAACAGTCAAGATTTTCACTTGACCCTCGAATGAATAAATCAACGTTTTCAAGGGATGAGATGACTTTTAATATTTTTTAAAACAAGTACAGCGCTGTCAAAACATAATCGTTGACAGCGCTGTACTTTAAGCCAAACCTGTTATTACAGAAGCTCTTTAAACATATTAAGCATGCCGTTTAAAACGAGACCGTTACTCTCTCCCTCTCGCACCTGTCCAAAAGACTGAAACACCTTATGACCCTTTGAATCGTCATCAAGAACATATCCTACGCTCTTTGCGCCTATGTGAGTGGTAATTACAGTATTCTTAAGTGGTGAATTTTCCTTGCAGAGCACACCAATCTCATTGTAAAGCTCGCAGGCAACACCGTAATACGCCACATCTCCAATCATGGCAAGCTGTGCTCTCATAGGAACCTTCTCATCTACCGGTATCATGTCGACAAGTTTCTTCTCATACTTTTCACCCGGCTTAAGATAACCACGGCTTACAAGAAGATTGTCTACCATAAGGCGGTGATACATCGGGTCAACCCCTTCCGGGAACCTTTGTCCTGGAAGCTCTATTATAGTCTCAGTTGCCTTAATTGGCGCCCAGTCATGCTCAGTCTCAACATTCTTAATTGCACGAAGCGCGTCAACTGCATGACGTTCACCGGTGCATATAGCCAGTGCATAGCTGGCTCCTGGCACAGATATTTCCTGAGCGGAATACATTGTACCGTTAACATCGAACCTCTGATTAAAGGCACCATTGGGATTCTGGTTTCCAGCAGCACCGGACTGCCACATGACAACAGCATCTCCTCCCAGGTATCTCTCAAGCCACTTACAGGCAATACCCGGAATACCGCAGGTAATCTTTATCTTGCCATCAACGTCAGGAGCACAGAAGTTCATAACATCGTGCATTGCATAGTTTAATACAACACCAATTATGTTCCCGTCATAGTCGGTAAATCTAAGCGCCGCAACTGTTTTATCACTACAGCCCTCCCAGTTTCTGCCCTGCATCCAGAATCCGTCATCAAACAGCTCATCGCGGTTTATGTTTATATAAGATTTATCCGTAGCAAATCCAATCCTTGCAGGCTTCATATTGGACATTGCGTCCTCAATAACCTGTATTGCGTTTTTATGTACAAGCTCAGACCAGCGCAAAACACCCTCTCCGCTGTCCTCTTCAATACCGTACTTGTTGTACTCCCCCTCTTTCGGAGGATCATATACCTTCGGAGCAGAGTGATTGTGGGTTCCTGTAAGGAGCATATACTCTTTGGTAATTCCAAAACGCTCCTCGATTTCCTTGTTTAAAACATCTGGAATCGGTACTCCTCCCAATTCAAATGCTTCAAAAAGAAACTTCTTCTCACCGTTATCTATGACAATCGCTCTTACAGTCAGACCTTCACCCTCTCTAACTGCTTCATAATTTCCTCCTGTGAAGGAAAGCTTAATTGGAAGCATATCTGGAGTTGGGGATATATCAAGCCTCGCGGCTCCTACATTTAAAAACTTTTCTGCCATTTCGTTCTCTCCTTTACTCATAAAAAGCCTTGTCAAACATACTCATCATTCCGTCAACAACAAGAGCATTGCTTTCTCCCTCTCTTACAAGTCCAAAGGACTGGAACACCTTATGACCCTTAGAGGCGTCATCAAGTACATATCCTACGGAGGGATAGCCGATATGGGTTGTTACCACAAGCTTTTTAATGGGTGAGACTTCCTTGCAGAGCATTGCAATCTCGTTATAAAGCTCACAGGCAACACCAAAGAACGCCACGTCATCAAATATAATAAGCTGTGCTCTCATAGGAACCTTTTCATCGGTGGGAATCATATCCACAAGGTTCTTTTCATACTTTTCACCTGGCTTATAATATCCCCTCTGAACCAGAATATTGTCAACCATAAGGCGGTGATATGCTCTATCCACACCCTCAGGGAACTTTTGACCGGGAAGATAAATCATGGTCTCATATGCCTTTATGGAAATCTCATCACGTAAATCCGTAATGCTCTTAAGTGTACGAAGGGCATCAACACCATGCTGCTCTCCCAAAGCTCTGGCAGTGACATATGTAACGCCAGGCAGATTTTCACTGGCATACATAGTTCCGTTGCAGTCGTATCTGTTGCAATAGGCCATGTACGGATTCTGATTTCCGGCTGCACCGGACTGCCAAAGTACAACAGCTCCGTCGCCAAAATAGTTTTCAAGGAAATTGCAGGCTGCTCCCGGGATACTGCTGGATATTTTAACCTTACCATCAACATCCTGAGCGCAGAAATTCATAACAGAGTGCATTGCGTAGTTCAAAACAGCTGCAATAAGCTTTCCGTCATAATCGACGAACTTTAAAGCTGCCAATGTCTTGTCACTGCAGCCCTCCCAGTTTTTTCCCTGCATCCAGTAACCGTCATCGAAATGCTCGTCACGATTTATATTTATGTATGATTTTCCTTCGCCAAACCCCCACTTTGCAGGTCTCATATTGGATATAGCCTGTCTTACAGCCTCTACGGCCTGGGTCAGGATTCTGTCAGTGTACCTCTTTAAATTTTCTGTCTCTTCCATGGGCATTTTCATTCCGCCCTTGGAATGGCTGATCGGATGAGGCGCTGCATGATTGTGAGTACCGCTTAAAAGGGCATGGGTCTTGTCTATTCCAAATTCCTTAAACAGCAGCTCATGGAGGCGGTCAGGGTCAGGAACGCTTCCAAGCTCAAATGCTTCAAAAAGGAAACGGTCACTGCCATTATCCAAGACCACTGCTCTAACCGTTATTCCCTCTCCTTCTTTTACCGCTTCATACGCGCTGCCGTTAAAAGCAAGTTCGATAGGGAGCATATCGGGAGTTGGTGAAATATCAAGCTTCGCGGCACCTGCCTTAAAAACATTCTTGCTCATTTTTATACCTCCTCTTAAATTTACGTTTATTCTGCCGGCGTTTCTCCCTCGTCAATTATCCTGTCCGGGTCAAAGCTTATAAGGACATTACCATACTGGACAAAGGTAATCGGATCTGAGCCCGGTCTAAATGGTGATGTTCTGTTCTGAACATCTGCTGTACCGTTAATTATCCCTCTCATAATATAAATGCACTCATCAAGTACTCCCTCAGGAAGACTTCTGTTAATAGTAGAGCTTCCATAGCCTATATGGGAATTAAAGTTTCTGTCAAACTGACTCTCCTTTGATTTAACCTTTAAAAGTCCCTTAAGCGCGGTATTAATGCTTGTCGACCTGATTCCAAGGTTAATATTGCAGCCGTCGCCGGAGAAATAAATTCTCGTAGTCGGGTCAATAAGTCCTACTTCACCCGGGGTATGACCGGGAGTGTGCACAACCTCTACATTTCTTCCGCCAAGGTCAAAGATCTGACCATCCTCAAGTGGAAGCAGCTCAGGACATTTTTCCGGGAAAGTAATCTGGTCCGGAGATATATCATAAGCGTCAAAGGAGCCAAAACCAGCCATCATCACAGGATAGCTCTTAAGCTTTTCTTTGTTCGCAAGGTATTTATCAGGGGACAGTGCATCCCAGTCGGTAGGATGAAGCCAGACCTTGTCCCACTTATCTATGGAACCAACATGATCGCCATGGCTATGGGATATAACTACCTCATAGGGTACCTTGCACAGCTCATCAGCTATTTCTCTGATGTTGTACATTCCGCAGCCGGCATCAAATAAGAGACCTTTTTCCTTTCCAATCAAAAGAAAACAAGCCGCCATGCCAAACTCGTTTATTGCAAAAGTGTCTTTCGCAATCTCGCATACTATCGGTTTCTTTATACCCATTTCACTGTACCTCCTGTAGAATTAATTTGTGGCTTGACCAAAAGCCCAAATTTAGTGTACAATAATTAGTAATAGATTTATACCATTTATCCTAAAACTTATATAATTATTCTTTTATATTTAGGCAATCAGCCTACGGCATTAATTAAAATACTGTAAGGAGGCTAGAAATTGAAAAAAGAGTACGTTCAATTATACAAATTTATGACAGTTGCACCTGAAGATGACGCGCCAAGAAATCATTCCATTTACGAAGAAGAATTACTTCGAAAATATATAATAAGTCGTGACCCTAAAGCTTTAGAATATGCTAAACAAATGTTCGACCCGCGAAGAGCAGGAAAAATGAGCAACAACGAATTTCTCCAGATTCTCTTTCTCGCCGTATCTACAATTACTCTTATTACACGCAATTGCATAGAAGCCGGTATGCCTGAGGTTGAGGCTTTTGCTATAAGTGATATGTTTCTGCAAAAGCTTAATTTGAATATGCCCCCGGAAGATATTTATGTATGGCACACTCAATGTATGCAGATGTTTTTTGCTCTGCTTCCTGATATAAGCTCTACCTCTGAAGACCCTGAGCCTATTTCAGGCAAAACAAAAATTTTTTCTCCCATTGTAACCCAGACCATAAATTATGTTCTTAAAAATCTCAGATCCCCTATACTTCTTAAAGAGGTCAGCACAAAACTTTCTATTTCAGCTGACTATTTATCAAATTTGTTTCACACCGAAACAGGAATCACTTTTTCAAAGTTTGTTCGCAAGCATAAAATCGAAGCTGCAAAGGAGCTTTTAATCCATACCGACTACTCTTCCAGTGAAGTAGCCAATGCTCTTGGTTTTAACAGTCAAAGTTATTTTATTAAGGTATTTAAGGAGGAAACTGGATTAACTCCTAAACAATTTATTACCCCCCCCCACACGAGATATTTCAAAATAATAAAAAATCCTGCCTGGTACTTTTCAGGCAGGATTTTTATTATTTTACTGTCATATATGTGTCAAGATTATTAAACTGCGTGAGATAACTTACACATCCCTCATACTGGTTAGTCTGAAGGATAAGCTTAACGGTGTTATAAATGCACCTCTTAAGCTCATTGAGCGAAAGAGTACCCTCTATAAGCTCCTGACGAATATTTTCATGATCGCTTTCAGCTCCAGGCATAACCATATCATTACCGGCTCGCATACATCCGGAGGCTGTGCACTCCCCTGCGGTTGAAGATGTGGTTGTGGTCCAGTCAGTCATAATAGCACCCTCAAAGCCCCATTCATCTCTTGCCGCTTTGGTACAAAGATCATAGCTGTTGGCCGCGTGAACACCATTAATAAGATTATAGGATGTCATAATGCTCATAGGTTGGGAATTTTTAACGGCAATCTCAAAACCCTTGAGGTAAATCTCCCTTAAGGCTCTCTCGCTGATAACAGAGTCAGAACCTTTTCTGTTGTCCTCAAGATTATTGCAGGCAAAGTGCTTAATGGTGGTACCACAGCCTGGCACACTTTGAACTCCCAGGGTTATGGCGGAAGCCATCATGCCGGAAATCAGCGGGTCCTCGGAATAGTACTCGAAGTTACGTCCGCAAAGAGGATTGCGATGAATATTCATTCCCGGCGCAAGCCAGAGAGATACCTCGTACTCCTCCATTTCTTT
>CALWYM010000031.1 GCA_944385775.1 uncultured Oscillospiraceae bacterium
GATGAAATATACTACTGTCATTTTTGACCTTGATGGTACATTGCTCAATACTCTTGATGATATTAGTGATAGTGTTAATTATACGCTGGGACATTTTGGATTCCCTCTGCAAAGTCTTGATAAAGTGAGGCTTTCGGTGGGTAACGGCTCCGCTGTTCTTTTTGAGCGGTGTCTACCCTCAGGGCGAGACACACCCGGTTTTGATGACATTCTCCGATTTTATCTCGACTACTACAATGACCACAGTTTAATCAAGACAGCTCCATACGGTGGAGTAATGGAGCTCCTTTCCACTCTGGCAGCTAAAGAATACAAGCTCGCCGTAGTTTCAAACAAACCAGATACCACCGTAAAAAAGCTCGTTCAACACTTCTTTGGGAGGGTTATCTCTGTTGCCATAGGAGAACGTGAGGGGGTTCGGCGTAAACCTCAGCCGGATTCTGTTATAAAAGCTATGGATGAGCTTTATAGTTTCCCGTACGAATGTGTTTATGTGGGTGATAGTGATACAGACATACAAACAGCCGCTAATGCAGGGATCGAATGTATTTCTGTTATGTGGGGATTCAGAGATCGTGATTTTCTCTTAACCCATGGAGCATCTCAATTGGTTGCTAAGCCAAATGAGATGCTGAAATTAGTATAAGACGCGAGCTGTTGACAGGTTCACATTCATGTAAGGTAATGGGATAAGTAAGGCGTAATCCACAGTTTTCAGTTATGAATCAGCCGATGAATATGTCTTGCATTAATTGTTTGCTTTTTCCGTTTCCGCTACAATTAATTGTGAAGTTACTTTAAACTTTCAAATAGGAGGCTTAACTAATGAAGGCAACTGGAATTGTCAGAAAAGTAGACGAGTTGGGAAGAATCGTAATTCCTATTGAATTACGTCGCACACTTGATATTGCAGAGAAAGACGCTCTGGAAATTTACACAAATGAGGACACAATCATTCTGAAGAAGTATGAACCCGCATGCATCTTTTGTGGTAAAATGAAGAATGTTATCAATTATAAGGGGAAGAACGTTTGCGAGCAGTGCATTGAGGAATTGAAAAACACTTAATTTCAGTGAATTTTTGTTCCGTGATGATTAACTTGCAAAAAAAGTAATGTCGCTTGTCCACTGAGTAGTGGAACAAGCGACATTGTTTTTATCTTTTCCAAAACTATGCCAATTCATCAATTGCCTGTTTCTTCTTTCTGCGAAAAATAAGGACGGAAAAAGCTTATTTTTTCAAGTCTTTTTATAATTATGTAAAAAACAAGCGAATCAACAGGCCACTGAATAATGTTCTTGAGTGCACGCATCGGCAAAAGAACTATAAAAGCTTCACCTGATTGAATGCTTAGCCATAATGTTGTAAGTCCCATATTAACAACTACAACCACAATCGCTTTTGCCAGAAACACTCTTCTCAGTGTAATACGCTTCCTGTAATAAAATATCCCGTATATAAAAGCTGCAACCATTGCTCCAAATGTATAACCAAAGAAGAACGCTCCTTCCGGTCTTATCATATATTTTACAATATCCAGCACACCAGCAAAAAACATTCCGGTTATGGGACCAAAGAATGCATCCACAAGCTGATTCGGGATAGAGGAAAAACCTATATTAATGTACGGAGTTATTTGTATTGAAAAGGTTGACTTAATAACTACCGCAAGGGCAGCAAACATAGCGCAAAATGTCATATTGCGCAGGCTAAACAGTTCTGTTGATGATTTTGAAAGTCTTTTTAAAAAATTGTGCAAAAAATTACCTCCTTTTATACGCAATATGCCCACAATAGGAGATAATCAGTTATATCTTCCATGCAGCGAGATGCGGTTAATGTATCGCAGGATAAAACCTATTCATCTCCAGGGCAACTCTCCGTTCCTGGAGCACTTAACGCACATAAACCTACTCTGCATATTGTACATATATTCTAACATACTTATCAAAAAAAGCAATACTTCGTCAGGAATAAATTGATAATTACGCTATTGCTAAAAGAAGTGTTATTTGTTATTATATATAGGCTAAAATGTTTTAATTATGTATATGTGTCCGGACAAGAAGGTTTGTGATATAGTGATGGAAATTACAAGCAGAAAAAACGAAAAAGTGGTTCACCTGAAAAAACTGGGCTCAAGCAGTACTTATAGAAACGAACATGGAGAGTTTTTTGGAGACGGAATAAAGCTATTGAGAGAGGCTTCATTATGGGGAATAGAAGTGCATGACATTTTCTACGCTAACGAAAAACCCGATTTTAATATACCCGGAGCTGTTTTTTATAAAACTGATTATGATATTATCAGGTCTATCTCTCCTTTAATAACCCCTCAGGATATAGTTTTTTCCGCAAAAATTCCGTGTTGGAACGATGTACCCGCTTTAAGAAACTCTATTATAATTGAAAATGTGCAGGATCCTGGCAACGTAGGGACAATTATAAGAACTGCCAATGCTTTTGGAGTTGAGAATGTGCTTCTGATTGGAAACTGCGCAGATATATGGAGCTCAAAAACCATTCGTGCCAGTATGGGCGCTGTTTTCAGAGAGAAGGTATTTTCCATTGGTTTAGACACATTAGAAATGCTTAAAACTTCAGACAATAATATTTACGCCGCAACTCTTAATCAAAATAGTGCAGATATTAGAAGTATATCGTTAGAAAATTGCGCTGTATGTATTGGTAACGAAGGCAACGGATTAACTGAGGAACTAATATCTTTATGTGATGGTTCTGTCATTATTCCCATGAAGCCAATGTGTGAATCATTAAATGCAGCAAATGCCGCTGCAATTTTAATGTGGGAAATGTCAAAAAGCAGTCTATAAGTTTTTACGCAAATAAAGGGGTGAATTCGGTGAACAATTTAAAATACTGGGTATGGCTTTCAAGAAGGAGAGGTGTTGGCATTGCTACAATCAATGAACTTCTTCGTGCTTTTGGTTCGCCGGAGGAAATTTATTTTGCTGATGAACGAAAATACTCAAAAGTCCTTTCTCGTCCAATCAACAGTTTAAGTGACAAAGACCTTAGTGAGTCACTTATAATTATTGACAGGTGCAGGAAAAGTAAAACACAGATTTTAACCTGTAACGACAATCAGTATCCAGTAAGATTGAAAAACATATATGACCCGCCTGTCGTCCTCTACGTAAGCGGAAATCTTCCTGAAGTTGATGACGAAATTGCTGTCGCCGTAGTAGGAACCCGAAGTTTTACCCCTTACGGTGTAATAACTGCGGAAAGAATAGCGTATGAAATTTCAGTTGAGGGCGGACTTATTGTTACCGGTTTAGCTGCGGGTATTGATTCAGCTGCAGCTAAAGGTGCAATTAGAAGCGGTGGAAAGGTTATTGGAGTTCTCGGCTGCGGCACAGATGTTGTATATCCAAAAAACAACAAGTCGCTTTATGAAGACGTAAAACGGGTTGGTGCGCTTATAAGTGAATATCCTCCGGGAACAAGACCTGAAGGAAAGCATTTTCCTGCAAGAAATAGAATTATAAGCGGTTTAAGCCTTGGTGTTGTAGTTGTGGAAGCGCCTGAA
>CALWYM010000032.1 GCA_944385775.1 uncultured Oscillospiraceae bacterium
TTCTGGGATAAAAAATGCCGCAGAGAGCTGTTCTCTGCGGCATTTTTATTGGTCTCTGTAACCCATTTCACGCTGATATGCCGTCAGCACATGGAGGTTCTCCCTCTCAAGCTCCGAAAAAAGCGGCGTAATCTCGCTGCTGTCCTCAGTTACAGGCTTGTACCAGCTCTGGTTTTCAAAATATTCCTGCATAAAGGAGTCGCTGAATATCTTTCCGTGACGGGCATATATCTCGTTTATGGCCATATAGGACATTTCCCTGTCAAACCCCTCCAGGTCCTCCCTGGTTATTGCTCTGGTATCCGTGGGGAGAATGTACTGACTCTGGGTAACCTCAGGCTGAGCCGTATTTTCAGGCTCTGACACGTCACGGTAGCCCATCTTCTCCTGATACTCCACTATGGTACGGATATTGGCCTGCTCCGTAGAATTAAACTGCTCTGCCACCGCCGAGCTGCTGTTTGTCGTGCCCTCATACCAGCTCTGTCCCTCAAAGTATTCCTGAATCTCCGGGTCTCCGAAAATTTTACCGTGACGGGCATATATCTCGTTTATGGCAGTGTAGGATTTCTCCCTGTCAAAGCCCTCCAGCTCACTTTCGGATATAAGACGGCTGTCGGAATCCGGGAATATAAAGACGTTTGTCAGTTCCGGCTCCGCAGAACCGGTAGTCTGGTCCTCTCCCTGACTGTCCTGAGTATTTCCACTCGGGGTGCTATCCTGAGTATTTTCGCTCTGGGTACTATCCTGGGTATCTCCGCTCTGGGTATTGTCCTGTGTATTATTCTGAGTGTTTTCACCCTGATTATCCTGATTTTCCTGCTGCTGTGTTTCGTCCTCCGGCTGCTGGGACTGGTCCTCATCATTTTGATTCTGACCGTCCTCCTGGGAGTCAATCTTCTGACCGTTTTCGTCAACCTCATCTATATCCATCGTGGGAATATCGCCGTTAGGGTCCGTGTTATCGCCGTTTTCCCCTGCGACGGTATTATCCTCGCCGCCGTCCCCGTTTGCCGAGCACCGTGAAACGGCAAGGGCTATAACGATAGCGCAAACGCACAGCACCGCCACTGCCCACCATATAAACTTTTTGGAAAATGCCTTTTTCTCCTTTGAACTTTCCACCGGCTTTACCTGCTGTTTTTCCTCAGAAGCCGGAGCTGACGGCGCCTTTATGTCGCCGCCGTTTTTCTTGACCAGGTCAAAGGCTGTGGCTGCCGCTATGGCGCGCCGTGGAGTTTTTCCCTTGGGATAAAGACTAAGGCGTACAAGGTCGTTATACATATCCTCCGCTCTGTCATACCGCTGCTCCGGGTCTGCCGCCGTGGCTTTAAGAATTATCTCCGAAAGCTTCGGGTCAAGCCCCTCGGTAAGGTCCCCGGTATTCTCCGGAAGCTCCATACCTCTTGCCGTGTAGGCGATAAGCATACCAAGAGCGTAAATATCGGTTTTTGCCGTATAATTTCGCTCCTCACCGATTTCCGGTCCGTCAAAGGGTGAATCACCGGTAGAGAAAAGCTCCGTTCCCGCCTTTTCAAGGCAGCGGCGAACAGCGTAGTCCCCCAGCAAAAAGGCGCCGGAATCAGATACCATTACATTTTCCGGCTTGATTTCACCGTGAACCATACCGTACTCCGAAAGAGCTGCAAGGGCTGAGCTAAGCTCCGCGCCGAGACGAACGGCGTCCTCCTCAGTGGGCTTTACCTTGTCAAAATATATTTTCATTGGAGTATAGACAGCGGAGCGGATATAGCCCACCCAGCCTGCGCCGGGAAGGTCCTCCATTGCAACTGTGTCCACATTTACAAGGTTATGGGAGTTAACGGACTTGAACATGGTCAGCTCCCAGTTAAGCTCATTTTTAAATTTGCCGAAGTATGTCCGCAAAAGGTCACGGCTTATGCCCATACCCTCGGCGCTTTGTATAGCCTCTTCCCGGGGCGGCGTTTTAATAACCTTGACTGCGGCGTATGCCGGCTTTCCGTCCACAAGGGTGTGGGCAAGGTAAACTGTCCCGAACGGACCGGAGCCTAAAACCCCGTCAGTCTCCCAGCCGGGAAAGGCCGCTGATATATTGGGAAAGCTCATTATCTCATCTCCTTTGTATATATGTCTCTTTCCCAAAAAAGGGGAAAGGCAATTTCCCCTTTTCCTGTTTCTCAGAAAAATGAAATCTGACTTGTATCGGGCAGCGAGCCTAAGGCGCCCATGGCTTTAAGTTGCTCAATATGACTCTTTGACACCTTCGGACAGCTAAGACTCAGCTCCTCAACGGAGATAAATTCCTTATCGCCACGGTGACTTGCCAAATCCACTGCCGCAGTCTCTCCCAGACCGGATATTGCCACAAAAGGCGGTCTTAATCCGCCATCAGTTATCTTAAACTTCGTGGCGTCGGACTGGTAAAGGTCGATTCTGTCAAAATGGAATCCTCTTTTATAAAATTCCCAGCAGGCTTCAAGGGTAGTGAGAAGGTCCTCGTCCTTTGCCGTGGCGTTGGGATTATTCCGAATCTCACGGATTTTGGCGCGGCAAACGTCCTCACCCATTGTCATTACCGAGGCGTCAAAAGCGTCCTTCTTGCTGCGGCGATAAAAATACGCGCTGTAAAAGGGCAGTGGTTTGTGGACCTTAAACCACGCGATTCTAAACGCCATCATAACATAGGCAACAGCGTGGGCTTTCGGGAAAAGATAGGCAATCTTCGCCAGAGAGTCTATGTACCACTGGGGCACGCCGTGCTCCTGCATACTTTCCACCCAGCCCTCGGAGAAGCCTCCCTTTTTCACCTTTCCCTTTCTTACCGCCTCCATTATCTTAAAGGCGACTTTGGGCTCAAGCCCTTTGGAAATCAGGTAAAGCATAATATCGTCACGGCAGCCCACCGTCTCCTTAACAGAGGCTGTGCCGCTGACAATCAGATCCTTTGCGTTCCCCAGCCACACGTCGGTACCATGGGAAAAGCCGGAAAGCCGCACCAGAATATCAAAGCATTCCGGCTGGGTATCAACCAGCATCTGCCTTGTAAACGCCGTTCCGAACTCCGGTATGCCTGTGGTGCCGGCTTTGGCAACTATGGGGTCGTCCTCACCAGGCCCAAGGGGTGCCGGAGACTTGAATATGGCAAGGGTTTCCGGGTCGTCAAGAGGAATCTTCTTTGCGTCAACGCCGGTCATGTCCTCAAGCATTCTTATCATTGTGGGGTCATCGTGACCAAGCTCGTCCAGCTTAAGAAGGTTGTCCTCCATGCAGTGATACTCAAAGTGGGTTGTGATTATATCCGTTCCCGCATCGTCAGCCGGGTGCTGTGCCGGGCAGAAGTCGGCAATTTCCATATCCTGTGGTATAACTACAAGACCTCCGGGGTGCTGACCAGTTGTGCGCTTGACCCCGACGCACCCCAGGGCAAGCCTTGTTTCCTCTGCCTTTGAAACCGTTTTGCCCGTCCGCTCAAGATACTTTTTCACATACCCGTATGCCGTCTTTTCAGCTACCGTACCTATTGTTCCGGCACGGAAAACGTGGTCCGCCCCGAAAAGCTCGTTTGTATATTTATGAGCCTCAGCCTGATACTCACCGGAGAAGTTAAGGTCAATATCCGGTGTCTTTTCATTTCCCGGGAAACCCAAAAACGTCTCAAATGGTATGTCAAAGCCGTCCTTGGCGTATTCCTCACCGCAGACAGGGCAGCGCTTGTTAGGCATATCGGCGCCGCAGCCGTAGCTTCCGTCGGTGACAAATTCCGAGTGCTTGCACTTCGGGCAGCGGTAATGGGGCGGCAGGGAGTTGACCTCAGTAATGCCTGACATAAAGGCAACTATGCTGGAGCCAACACTTCCACGGGACCCTACAAGATAGCCGTGCTCAAGGGAGTTTTGCACAAGCTTCTGAGCTGACATATATATAACGTCGTAATGATGCTCCAAAATTGTGTTAAGTTCCGTATCCACACGTTCCTGAACAATTTCCGGTGGATTTTCCCCGTAAAGGCTGTGCATTTTGTCATAAACAAGCCGCTTTAGCTCCGTATCGGAATTTTCAATTTTCGGAGCAAACAGCTTTCCTGCCGGAGGAAGCGGTCGTATCACATCGCACATATCGGCGATAAGATTTGTATTTTTCACCACAACCTCGTAGCATTTTTCCTTACCCAGATACTTGAATTCCTCAAGCATTTCGTCCGTTGTCCTGAAATATATGGGCATGGGCTTGTCCGCGCTGTCAAATTCCTTGGCGGACAGCAGCACATGACGGAAAATCTCATGCTCCGGGTCAAGGAAGTGTACGTCACAGGTAGCCACTGTGGGCTTTCCCAGCTCGTCTCCCAGAGCCACTATCCGTCTGTTAAAGTCCCTCAGCTCCTCCTCACTTGATGCCTTGGGGTGCTCCCCTTCAAGCATGAACATATTATTGCAAAGAGGCTGGATTTCCAGATAATCGTAAAATGACGCGAGCCGTCTCTGTTCCGCCCTGCTTCTGTGGTCGCATACCGCCTGGTACACCTCCCCCGCCTCGCAGGCGGAGCCGATTATAAGTCCCTCCCGAAGCTCCATTATAAGACTCTTGGGCATGGTTGGGTTTCTCTTAAGGTGCTCAAGGTAACTTTTCGTCACAAGCCTGTAAAGGTTTTTAAGACCAGCCTGGGTCTTGGCGATGATTATAATATGCTGCGGTCTCTGACGCCTGACGGCGCTGCTGTTTCGGCGGAGAGGCAAAATATAGTCGTTTACCTGGGAAAGGCTCCGGATATTCCCCTCCTCCATAATTTTCTCAAAAAACCGCGCGGCAATAAGCCCACAGGTTCGCGCATCATCTGAGGCCCTGTGATGCTCAAAATCAGGCAGCGCCAGCGCCCTTGCCACAACGTCAAGCTTGTGGCTTTTAGATTCGGGCAAAAGAGCCTGGGAAAGAACCAGTGTATCCACATAAGTGGGCTCAAAATCCCGTCCCATTCGTATGCAGGCCTCATCAATAAATCCTATGTCAAAGCCGGCGTTGTGAGCTATAAGGGGCAAATCCCCGGCAAAATCCAAAAACGCCGAAACAGCCTCCCCCTCACTGGGGGCGTCGGCAACCATCTCATCTGTAATACCAGTCAGGTTTACTATATTCAATGGAATATGCCGCCCGGGATTTACAAAGGTCTGAAAACGCTTTTCCTCTTTTCCGCCGCGGAACAAAACCGCGCCTATTTCGGTAATGGTGTCCTTCTGGGAGTTTAATCCCGTAGTCTCTATATCAAAGGCAACGAAATCGCCGGAAAGGGGCATATCGCCCTTACCGGAAACCGCCACCTTGTCGTCCACGTCGTTTATGTAGTAGCCCTCCACACCGTAGAGAACCTTGATTTTGTCCTTTGCCGCCTTCATCGCGTCCGGAAACGCCTGACACACACCGTGGTCTGTTATGGCAATGGCCTTGTGTCCCCATTTAATGGCACGCTCAATAACCTCTTTCGGGTCTGTAAGAGCGTCCATGGCGCTCATCTTTGTATGGAGATGAAGCTCCACGCGCTTTTCCTCAGCCTTGTCGCTGCGTACAGGCTTTGCCGGAGCCTTGGCAATGGCTCTTGGTTCTATTATCATATCACCGTCAAACCTGTTAAAGCTAACCATGCCGGAAACTGTCACGTCCATACCGCTGTCAATCTTCTTTGCGGCGTTTTTCATCTCGTCGTCCATAATAAACTTGGACACCCTTATGGAGCCTGTCTCATCGGTCATGTCAAAGGACAGAATATGGGCGCCGCTTTTTATGTCTCGTGAGTTTACGGCGAAAATATGTCCCTGAACCGTAACCCTTCCCGAATCCAGCGTAAGCTCGCTGATTGGGGTAACGGGACCCTTCCATATCTTTCCGAAGATAGCCTCATTTTCCTTTTTCTCCGGTGCCTTTTTCTTTATAACGGTAAACTCGGAAGGATAGGAGGCTTTAATATCAGCATGACGCAGCCCGAAAAACCTTGATATGGTGCTTTCCATATCGTTTATGTAGGAAGGAGGCACAAACCTTTTAAACCGCGCCGTAAGACTGATTGTTCTGTTTTCTCTGTCCACAGTGGCGCTTAAAACCTCGCCGCCGCTTAATATATTTCCCAAATCTCCGCCGGTACGGCAGCAGGGGAACATATCAAGAAATGGAACTGCCATTTCTGATTCCATGGTCAATCATCCTCGTTTATAATTTCCAAAAGCCTGTCCGCCAGGTTTTCAAAGGGCAGCTTTTCAATAATCTGACCCTTTTTGAATATAAGTCCCTCGCCTATGCCGCCGGCAATGCCGTAGTCAGCCTCTCTCGCCTCGCCGGGACCGTTTACAACGCAGCCCATAACAGCAACAGTAATATCCCTGTCAACTCCGGAAAGTCTCTGCTCTACGCTGTGGGCAAGGGATATAAGATCTATCTGTGTTCTGCCGCAGGTAGGGCACGATACAAATTTAACTCCGCCCTTTCTCCTGCCTGCCGCCTTTAAAATTGCAATGCCTGCCGGTACCTCGCGGACCGGGTCGGCAGTAAGGGATACACGGATTGTATCACCGATTCCCTCCATAAGCAGCGTTCCTATTCCAACGGCTGAATTTATGCAGCCCAGATACTCCGTTCCTGCCTCCGTTACCCCCAGATGAAGTGGATAGTCGCACTTCTGGCTGATGAGCCTGTATGCCGCCACGGTGGTTGTAACATCGGAGCTTTTTACGGAAATACATATATCGGAAAAACCCACGTCCTCAAGAAGCCTTGCGTGACCCAGCGCACTTTCCACCAGCGCCTCAGGCGTAGGTCCACCGAATTTTGCCAGAATGTCCTTTTCCACTGAACCGGAATTTACTCCTATTCTTATCGGAACGCGGCGCTCCTCACAGGCTCTGGCAACCTCCCTCACCTTTTCGGCAGAACCGATATTGCCCGGGTTAATCCTTATTTTGTCAATGCCCCCCTCAAGAGCTTTAAGGGCAAGGCGATAATCAAAATGTATATCGGCAACAAGAGGCGTTTTGACCTGCTTTTTAATCTGTGAAATTGCCTCCGCCGCCGCCATATCGGGAACAGCAAGGCGCACTATGTCGCAGCCGGCAGCTGCCATGACCTTTATCTGGCTTACGGTGGAATCCACATCGTCCGTTCTCGTATTGCACATGGACTGCACCGTGACAGGAGCTCCGCCGCCTATCTCAATTCCGCCCACATTTATTTTTCTTGTCATATCCATATCCCCCTTTGTGCTTAGGGGAGAGTAATTCTCCCTTTCGCTACCCTTTCCGGGTTTTAAGCCCGGAAAATATTCTCTATTCTCAACCTACAATCCTTACCACATCGTTCAGCATTATATACGCCATAAATCCCATAAGCAGCAGAAAACCTGCGCCGTGAACGACCTGCTCAATTTTGGGACTTACCCTTTTTTTCGTTATTTTTTCAATTATAAGATTTACAACTATGAAAAATATCCTGCCGCCGTCAATAGCCGGTATGGGCAGCATATTCATAACGGAAAGGTTAATAGCGATAAACGCACACAAAAACGCCACGTTCTCCAGCGCTATTCTCCGGGTTTGGGACTGCTCTGCCACCTGATTTACAGTGGCGACTATCCCTACAACGCCGTTCATATCGTCAACTCCCAGCCTGCCGTGAACAAGGTCGCTAAGCCCCATAAACACTATTCTTACAAAATTATAGGACTGATAGGCTGAAAATTTAATCTTCTCAGGAAAGGTAGCGTTAACAAGTTCAAAGGTTATACCATAGCGGTAAACCTCCTGACCGTCCACAATATAATTTTCCTTCTGAAGCGGGTAGGAACGGAGAGTTACCTTTTCCCCGTCTCTTATTACCACCATGTCAACACTTTCCCCTGCCCTGTCCATATATGTGGAAAAGTCGGAGGAATAAAACACTCTGTGACCATCAATGGAATAGATTTCGTCTCCTGCCATAATACCGTTTTCGGCGTATTTAAAATCATCTACCGTCTCAGAGACAACATTTGTCACAAAGGCGGCGCTGTTCCAGTAAAGCACCAGCAGAACCAGAAATCCCAAAAGGAAATTCATAGCCGACCCGGCAACCAATATGAATATTTTCTTCAAAGGGTTCTGGCGGACAAAGCTTCTCGGGTCGCCGGAATCCTCGTCCTCACCCTCCATGGCGCAGAAACCGCCTATGGGAAGGCAGCGGAGAGAATAGACCGTCTCGCCCTTTTCCTTTTTGAATATTGTGGGACCCATTCCTATTGCGAACTCGTTTACCTTGACTCCGCAAAGCTTTGCGGCAATCAGGTGCCCCAGCTCGTGGTCGGCAATAAGTATGCCGAAAGCCAACACTGTAATAATAATATACATTTGCTATACTGTTCCTTTTATAAAGAGAGTTCCCTTACCATTCTTCGGCTCTGTCTGTCCCGCTCCAAAATTTCCTCTATTGTGTCTGCCGGAAGGCTGCCCAGTTTTTCCACAGTTTCCCTCACTATTTGGGGAATATCCATAAACCCGATTTTGTCTGAGAGAAACAGCCTTACCGCCTCCTCATTGGCGCCGTTCATAACAACCGGCGCGGAATCGGTCCTCCCGGCAATCTCAAGAGCCAGTGCAAGACAGCCGAATTTCTCCAAATCGGGCTCCTCAAAGGTAAGCTGTGAAATCTCCGTGAGCTCCGCGGGCTTTGCAAGGCTTGGAAGCCTTTTGGGATAGGTCAGGGCAAGCTGAATCGGTATTCTCATATCCGGAGTGCCCATCTGGGCGATAATCGCGTTGTCCGCGAACTCTACCCCGGAGTGAACTATACTCTGCGGGTGCACCACAACCTTAATCTTTTCCACAGGTACCGAGAAAAGATGCATTGCCTCAATAACCTCAAGCCCCTTATTCATCATGGTTGCCGAATCTATCGTAATCTTCGCTCCCATGTCCCAGTTGGGGTGCTTAAGAGCGTCCTCTTTCCTTACACTATAAAGCTCAGAAATAGGCTTTGTGCGGAAAGGTCCGCCGGAGGCTGTAAGCAAAATACGCCTTATCTCGCTTTCACCCCTACTCATCAGACACTGAAAAATGGCGGAATGTTCCGAATCCACCGGAATAAGCTCGCAGTGGTTTTCCAAAATAGCCTTTGTAAAAAGGTGACCGGCGCAGACCAGGGTCTCCTTGTTAGCAAGGGCAATACGTCTGCCCCCAGCCTTAATTGCCGCCATGGTGGGTACAAGTCCCGCGTTTCCTACTATTGAGGACACAAGTATATCGGCGTCAAGCTCCGCCGCCTCTAAAAGAGCCCTTTCACCCCACGCTACCTTCGTTTCCGTGTCGGCCGTTTTCAGAGACAGCTCCTTTCCCGCTTCCCCGTCACTCATAACGGCAAGTTTTGGCTTAAACTGCCGAATCTGCCGCTCCATTTCCGCCACGTTTCTGTTCCCCGTTATTGCCTGAACCTGAAAGCTTCCCAAAAAGGCGACTGTTTCCATCGTCTGGGTGCCAATAGAACCGGTAGAGCCCAGAACGGTAATCTTTTTTGTATTATTGCCTGTCATTTCTATCTTATCCATTCTTCATTTAAAATGCCGGGAAATGGGTCACCAGTACGTAAACAAGGGGTCCTGTAAAAATCATACTGTCAAATCTGTCCAGCACTCCGCCGTGACCGGGCAGCAGGTTTCCGTAATCCTTTATATTGTGCTGGCGCTTCACCACGGAAAATGCCAGATCACCGATCTGGGTAGTCACGTTGCCCAGCGCACCGTACATCACAAGCAGCCCGTAGTTTACACTTATGCCAACGGACTTGTCCATTATTACGCCGAAAATAAGTATTCCCAGGATCCCCCAGATAAAGCTGCCAATAAAGCCCTCAAGGCTCTTATTGGGGCTTGCCTTAACTATACCCTTGTGCTTTCCGAAAAACATTCCGCCGAAATAGCCGCCTGTATCACTGACAGCGGTAATTACAAAGGACATTATAATAAGTATGCCGCCGTTTTCCATAAGCTTCATGCTCACAAGCGCCGTGAGGCACACCGGTATTATAAGCCCTGCCACAAAGCCTGTGGCAACGGAGGAAAACTCCACCTCGCCGGGAGTTTTATATGTAAACACAGCCTGGCTGAAAAGGGTCAGCATGAGGAAGGTAAGGGAAAGACGCAGCGCCGTTTCGCCGTGACCGAAATACGTACCCAGCGGTACGGCGGCAGCGGTTATCATGGGAAAAATATACATTCCCATATTTTTAGCTTCCCCGGTGGCGTGCATAAGCTCGTAGGCGCCGATAACGCCGATAAGCGCCACCACAGCGGCAAGGCACCAGCTTGGAAGATATAAGGTCAGAGCAATAAGCAGCGCGATAAGCACCGCCGCCACAATCGTCCTTGTTTTTAGCATAAAAAGCTCCTTTTGTAACTCTCTTATTTCGCGCCGCCAAAGCGCCTGTCCCTGCGCTGGTAGGCTTTAATTGCCTCCCTGAGGGTGTTTTCGTCAAAGTCCGGCCAGAGGGTATCTGTAAAATAAAATTCCGAATAGGCAGACTGCCATAAAAGGAAATTGGAAAGCCGCTGCTCCCCCGAGGGTCTTATAACAAGATCCGGGTCCGGTATTCCGTCAGAGTATAAATAGTGAGAAAAACTCTCCTCAGTAAGAGGCGGTCTTTCAGGGTCCTCAGCCCATTTCTGCGCCGCCTTTATTATCTCGTCCCGTCCGCCGTAATTTATGCAGATATTTGCGTGGTACGGGCTGTCAATGGTGTCGGATATGGCTTCCACCTTCCGTATAAGCTCCTGAAGCTCCGGGCTGAGCCCGCTCTTATCCCCCAAAACCTTTACATGGACGCCCTTTTCAACAAGAGTATCAACCAGCTCGTTAAGATACTTCTTTAATAGCTCCATTATGGTATTGACCTCGTCACGGCTCCGCTTCCAGTTTTCCGTTGAAAAGGCATAAACAGTCAGATACTCTATACCCATATCACGGCAGGCATAGGCGATTTTGCGGAAGGTCTCCGCTCCCACTGCGTGACCGGCAGTTCTCGGAAGTCCCCTTTTCTTTGCCCAGCGTCCGTTGCCATCCATAACGATGGCAATATGGCGGGGCAAGGTTTCCTGCTCCGCCTGCTTTATGTTTTTAGAAAATATTGCCATAGCCTTAAATAGATGTAAGCTCCTTTTCCTTACTTGCGGTCACGGAGTCGATTTTCTTAATGAAATCGTCGGTCATCTGCTGGAGATCCTTTTCCACGTTCTTGTAATCGTCCTCTGTAAGCTCGGAGGACTTCTGCTGCTTTTTAAACTTGTCAAGCGCCTCTCTGCGTACGTTTCTCACAGCGGTCTTGGCGGTCTCAGCGTACTTGCTCACCTGCTTAATAAGGTCCTTACGGCGCTCCTCCGTAAGCTGGGGGAAGTTAAGGCGGATAACCTTGCCGTCGTTCTGGGGATTAATTCCTATATCTGACGTAAGAATAGCCTTTTCAATAGCCTTCAGAAGCGTTGGGTCCCAGGGCTGGATAACGAGGGTACGTGGGTCTGGGGAGCTTATGGTGCCCACCTGGTTTACAGGGGTAGCCACGCCGTAATACTCCACCCTGATCTGGTCAAGGACCGCCGCGTTGGCTCTGCCCGCCCTGACGGTGGCAAACTGGCTTTCAAGAGACGATACTGTTTTTGTCATCTTATCAAGATATTCTGTATAGGTAGGGTCATTCTGATACATGGTTTTACCTCCGTTTACTTATTTTCTTACTATTGTTCCTATCTGCTGACCCATAATAACCCTCTTTATATTTTCCGGGTCCTCAAGGGCAAACAGAATAACGGGAATGTCATTATCCATTGAAAGGCTTGTGGCAGTAGAATCCATAACCGCAAGGTGCTGTGCCAGCACATCGTCATAGGTAATGGAATCGTATTTTACCGCGTTGGGGTCTTTCCTCGGGTCAGCGGAATATACGCCGTCCACATTTTTAGCAAGGAGAATTACATCGGCTTTGATTTCCGCAGCTCTCAAAACAGCGGCTGTGTCCGTTGTAAAGTACGGATTTCCCGTACCGCAGCCGAAAATGACGACTCTGTTATTTTTAAGGTGCTTATCAGCCTTAAGCCTTATGTATGGCTCGGCAATAGCGCGCATCTCCACGGCTGTCTGGACACGGACGTTTACTCCCAGCTGCTCCAGCATATCCGCCATGGCAAGGCAGTTCATAACGGTTGCAAGCATACCCATATGGTCGGCTCTGGAGCGTTCCATCTTGCCGGCGCCGTCCTTGGCGCCTCTCCAGAAGTTGCCGCCGCCGATGACTATGCCAACCTCCACGCCCATTTCGTTAACCTCTTTTATGACCCTTGCGATGTTCTCAATCACCTCAAAGTCAAGTCCGAAACTCTTTTTACCGGCGAGGGCCTCGCCGGAAAGCTTCAGCAAAACACGCTTGTATTTCGGCTTCATATTCTCTGCCATATAAATAACCTCCCAAAAACCGGATTGGCTTTTCTTTAATTTTTCACATACATTCTAATATATTTTAGGGAAAATTGGAATACCCGTAAGAAATTTTTGTTGAGATTTTCCTTAGGATATTTTTTCCTTTCGGGTATGGCTTATGGGTGCGCCGCCATATATTACTTCTTACATTTTACACTGGTGTGAATTATAATTATACAAAGAAATTATTAATTTTCCCTGAAGGAGATATTGACATGGATATACATATACTGGGACCGTCCTCCTATTCTCTTTACCTGCCGAGGCGGCAGTACCCGGCGAAAATTACGGAGCAGTCTGCTCTTTCCATTTTGAAAAGTGCCCTTCACCGCTCTCTCACCGGGGAAGTGACTTTGTTTTCCGGCAAGGACGGTTATCTGTTTTTCGTAAAGGAAGCGTCGGCTACTCCCGAGGTTTTCGCCTTTGACAGCCTGGAGGAGCTTCTCTCAGTGCCGGTGGAGGAAACGGTACCCTCCTCTCTTTACTATTATGATGAGCGGTACCTTTTGGCGCTGTACCCGCTTTACGGCAGCACGTCCTGGCTCGGGGAGTTCGGGGAAAAGCTTGACATGACGCCGGAGCTCTGGTGCCACATAAGGGAACACGGAAAAGCGCTTGCGGAAAAAGGCGCGCTGAGGCTCCTTCAGAGCCTTGCCTTGACCTGAAAAGCCAAAAATTCATAATTTATTGTTTTATTTCTCAGCCGGATATGGTATAATCATCCTGTATGATGAAACTCAGACGGGACAGGAGGTACATTTCCGTGGCCAAAGTGCAGGGCGTAAAGCAGATTGCTCAGAACCGCAAGGCGTATCACGATTATTTTATTCTCGAAAAATACGAAGCCGGTATCGAGCTTTTCGGCACTGAGGTAAAGAGCCTTCGCCTCGGCGCGGTAAATTTAAAGGATTCTTTCTGCTCTGTCAAGGACGGTGAGATGTTTGCCTACGGCATACATATTTCACCCTACGAAAAGGGCAATATCTTTAACCGTGACCCACTGCGTCCCAAGCGGCTTTTAATGCACCGCCGGGAAATCGCCAGGCTTTACGGCAAGATTAAGCAGGACGGTCTCACGCTGATTCCTCTTTCCCTTTACCTGAAAAATTCCCTGGTCAAGGTGGAGATTGGCCTTGCCAAGGGTAAAAAAATATATGATAAGCGCGAAAGCTCCGCGAAGCGTGACGCTGAGCGTGAAATCCAGCGCACCATAAAAGAAAGGAACAGATGATTATGGCAAATCCAGTTGCTACCATTGTGATGGAAAACGGTCACACAATTAAAATAGAGCTTTATCCGGAGATTGCGCCGAATACGGTTAATAACTTTATCTCCCTGGCGAATTCCGGCTTTTATGACGGACTTATATTCCACAGGGTCATTAAGGACTTTATGATTCAGGGCGGCGACCCAAAGGGTACAGGCGTAGGCGGTCCCGGCTACTGCATAAAGGGCGAGTTTACCGCTAACGGTCACAATAACCCCCTTGCCCATAAGCGTGGCGTTATCTCCATGGCACGCACCTCTGACCCCAACTCAGCAGGCAGCCAGTTCTTTATCGTGCACCAGGATTCTCCTCACCTTGATGGTCAGTACGCTTCCTTCGGTATGGTTATCGACGGTATGGATACTGTTGACGAGATTGCAGAGGTAAGCACAAACTACAAGGATGCTCCCCGTACAAAGCAGGTTATGAAGTCCGTCACAGTAGACACTATGGGCGAGACATATCCTGAGCCTGAGAAGTGCTGATTTGAAAATTTACTGCCGGGAGGGGTATGGGTAAACTTCCCTCCCGGCACAGGACGGAGGATTTACATATGAAAACTGCAATAATCACCGGGGCTTCCGCCGGACTCGGCGCCATATTCGCCAAAAGGCTAACGGAGCAGTTTCCGGATGTGGAATGTGTCTGGCTTATTGCAAGAAGGGCGGAACGTCTTGAGGAAATCGGAAAAGAGCTCAAAATAAAGGCTGTTTCCATTCCCCTTGACCTGACGAAGGACGAGGATATTGCCGCTTTTCGGAAAAAGCTTATGGAGGAAATGCCACAGGTACGGCTTCTTGTGAATAACGCCGGCTGCGGATACTTAGGCAACGTTTTGGACAGTGAGCCTGAGAAGCTTTCCAGAATGGTGGACCTTAATATAAAGTCCCTTACCCTTGTTACTAACGCTGTTTTGCCGTACATGACCGGCGGTGGAAATATTATAAACATGTCCTCCATCGCGTCGTTTTGTCCTAACCCCAGAATGACGGTTTACAGCTCCTCAAAGGCATATGTTTCCTCCTTTTCCCTGGGGCTTCGTGACGAGCTTAAAAGCCGAGGCATTTCCGTTCTCTGCGTATGCCCCGGTCCTATGGATACGGAGTTTATCTCCCTGGGCGGCATTAAGGGAAATTCAAAAACCTTCAATACCCTTCCATACTGCGACCCGGAAAAGGTCGTTGCCGGCTCTCTTAAGGCGGCAAAAGCCGGAAAGGCGTTTTATACTCCCAGGGCGTTTTATAAGCTCTATCGTGGTATAGCCCATATTATTCCAAGAAGAATAATGATAAATTTTACAAGAACGTAAAAAAATCGCTTAGGGGAGACTGTACCCTTATAAATATGGGTATAACTCTCCCGCTTAGTGAGAAAATAAAGCTAAACATATGGGGGCGTACTGGTTTCGACGGGGGCGCCGAGATTTGAATAGCGGGCGGCTGAGCCTGTCAGCCTAAAAAAGGGCAATTATAAATTAAAGAACGACGATAACGTAGTTCTCGCCGCTGCTTAAGCAGCGACCGTTCCTCCCGGAAGGTCCACGAGCCGGGACTGAGCGTCGATTTAGTGGAGCACGTGAGTGCGTAAAGCTTTGAGCGCACCACGCATAATGAAGCTACCGAACCAAATCGCTTGACTGTTTGCGGCGTGGTAAGGGAACGGGGCTGAGCCCGAAATAACAGCCTGCGCCCGGAGAAGTTCTTATGGAAGCGTTTTCGGACGGGAGTTCGATTCTCCCCGCCTCCACCAAAGAAGCACCGCAATTTTGATACAATGCGTATCAGGATTGCGGTGCTTTTCTTTTGCCTGAAAGCCCTGATTTCAAAGGATTTCGGGCTTTTATCGGCCCCAGCCGCCGCCAGACAAAGCATAGCCTGCCGCCAACCCAGTCTGCAAAGGCACTGGGTAGCAGCAGGCTATCGTTTGATTTACGGCTACCGTTTAATTTGTGGGCTATCGTTTCATCTTTGCAGGTTAAAAGGAATTCTAATGGAGATTTAATTGGCAGAAAAATGTTCGTCCACAATCGCATTTAACTGCGAAGCAATTTCGGAGAATTCTTGATTTAAGTCAAGCGTTCGGACGCTAATCTTGTTGCCACTCATCTGGTACCTGTTATCCGGCTGAATAGCTTCATCAGTTGCCGCATAGAGCAACATACCAGAAACTGTATGCGGCCTACTGCCAAACTCCGCATCCTTGTTCTTGACATAGGTAAAAATCTGATACAGATTGCTGGAATGAAGCGTGTGGACATTGTATTGAGTTTGCGTGGTATGCGTGTAATACTTGGCATCGATGATCAATACCTCATTGCCTCTTGTGAGCATGATGTCACTCTGCATGACCGGCAGCATTGTCCCAATCCCATCATCCAAGACCCATGGAATCTGTGAAGCCGTTGCCGTCACTTGTGGACATTCCTTGGCATAGTATTCGAGGATAAATTTCTCATACAGGCGGTTCATACGCTGCTCATCGACGAAGGAAGCCAACTTATATTCTCCGGAGTCTGTGGTCAGAAGCATTCCTTCCAGAATGAGCTGGCATATGCTGATAAGCATACGATAGGTGTTGTTGTTCCTCTGAAACCGAATGGCCGACCAGCGGATCGTGGTAGGATCG
>CALWYM010000033.1 GCA_944385775.1 uncultured Oscillospiraceae bacterium
CGTGGCGGCAAGCTTCCGCCCTACCCGCGCCTGCCGCTCAAAAACAGTGACATCGTTGCCGTTTTCCGCAGCAGTCAACGCAGCCATAAGCCCAGACGCTCCGCCGCCGATTACCGATACCTTCATATAACAATCACCCTAGAAACATTTTTCTATCTGATTATAACACATAGTCGCCCCTATTTACAGGGGCATTTGCCCTTGTTTTAATTACATTTAGGTGCTATACTGAGCTAAAACGTTTTAAATGGAGTGGAAAATATGGGAAAACCTGAGATTTTAGCTCCTGTGGGAGGGCAAGAACAGCTTTTAGCTGCCGTCAGGTGCGGCGCGGACGCCGTTTATTTGGGCGCCAAGGGCTTTAACGCAAGGCGCAACGCGGAAAACTTTGAATCGTCCAGCCTTAGGGACACAGTTTCCCTGTGCCACCGTCACGGCGTCAAGGTCCATGTAACCGTAAACACCCTTGTAATGGATTCGGAGCTTAAGCAGCTTTGGGAAACCGCTGAGGAAATTGCCGCCTCCGGCGCAGACGCCGTTATTGTACAGGACCTTGCCGTTATGGATATGTTTCTCCACCGTTACCCCACACTGGAGGTTCACGCATCTACCCAGTGCGCCGTTCACAACACAGATGGAGTTAAGTTTTTCCAGGACATGGGCGTAAAGCGCGTTGTGCTGGCAAGGGAGCTTTCACTAAAGGAAATTGAGAAAATTCGCCGTGAGACATGGGTTGATTTAGAGGTATTTATCCACGGCGCTCTTTGTATGTGCCTTTCCGGCGGCTGCTATATGTCAAGTATGCTCGGTGGACGTAGCGGAAACCGTGGTCTTTGCGCCCAGCCCTGCCGCCTTAATTTTAAGTCCCGTTCACGGGACTACGCCCTGTCTCTTAAGGATATGTCCCATCTTAAATACGCAAGGCAGCTCGGTGAAATGGGAATCGCGTCCCTTAAAATTGAGGGACGCATGAAACGTCCCGAATATGTTGCCGCCGCTGTCACCGCCTGCCGTAAGGCTTTGGCTGGGGAAAGCTATGACGAGGAGCTGCTACGCTCCGACTTTTCGCGAAGCGGCTTTACCGACGGCTACGCCACAGGAAAGCGAACGGATATGTTCGGTCACCGTGTCAAGGAGGACGTTACGGCAGCCTCATCGAAGCTTCTTGGTCAGCTGTCACGGCTTTACGATAGGGAAAATCCCGTAGTGCCCGTGGACATGACCCTAAAGGTAGGCAGTTCATCAGTTCTTTCCATGTCCGCTCTGGGAAAGACGGTGTCCGTTTCCGCTGAGGGCGCCATCACCGCCCTGAGCCAGCCTACCGACGAGGAAATTGCCGGAAGATTTCTGTCAAAAACCGGCGGAACGCAGTTTTATCTCCGTTCCCTTTCCTTTGAAAACAAAGATAATCTTATGCTTCCTCCCTCAGTAATGAACAAAATGCGCCGAGATGGTCTTTCGCTGCTGGATAGCGAGCTTGGCGTTACAAATCCCCACCTGCCTGTGGACTATTCCTTTCCTCGGTCAAAATATACTCCACCGAAAAAAGCCCAGTACTGGGCAAGGTTTGAAAGCTTTGAGCAGCTTTTCTCCTCACCGGACATTTTCCGGTATATCCTGCCCCTGGAGGAAATTGACCGTCACCCGGAGGTTATAGAGCGGTTCAAAGACGCCCTTACAGGTGAGGTTCCGGCTGTGCTTTTCCCGGAAAATGAGGACAAAATTTACGCTCTTGCTGAAAAGCTTTCTAAAATGGGGCTTTCAAGTCTTTACTGCGAAAACGTCTACGGTATTGAGCTTTCCTCAAAACTTTCCCTTGCCGCATACGGCGGCGCTTCCCTTAATATACTGAATAGTCCCGCTCTTGAAAATTACAGCCGCCTCGGTCTGTCCGCCGCAACAGTAAGCTATGAGCTTTCCATGAGCGCCGCGGAAAAGCTTCAGGGCAGCCCAAAACGCGGTCTCATTGTCTACGGCTACCTTCCCCTTATGCGCGTGCGGAGCTGCCCCAGCAAAGGTGAAAAGGGCTGCGGAAACTGTAACGGTTCCCCCACAATTACCGACAGGTTGGGGATTAAATTTCCTACCAAGTGCCACAACAGACAGTTTACCACCATTTTTAACTCTCTGCCCCTCCACCTAGGCGAAAAAACTCCCGCTCCCGCAGATTTTTATACCCTTTACTTTACAGTGGAATCTCCTGAGGAATGCAAAAAAGCCTTTGACTCTGTTTTGGGTCTCTCCCCCTTTGATAAAAAACGTACCGGAGGTCTTTATTACAGAACACTTATGTAGTTTTTAAAATAATGCTTCACATTTCCACGGATGTGTGTTAAAATCAACACATTGAAGTTATCTGTTGATTTTATAACCTATTTCTTTTCCGGGAAAGGAACGTATTATGAAGATAAAAATATCATCAGACAGCACCTGTGACCTTCCAAGGGAGCTTATAGAAAAGCATAATATATCGGTTACGTCTCTGACTGTCACTGTTGGGGAAAAAGAGTATGTTGACGGAGTTGATCTGACTGCGGATAAGCTTTTTGAAATGGTGGAGAGTACAAAGGCTCCCTGCCACACAACGGCCGTAAATGTTTCGGACTATGAAACTGTTTTTGACAATTATCTCAGGGAAAACGACGCTGTTATTTCCTTTCACATATCAAGCGATATGTCAGCCTGCTACCAGAACGCGAATATTGCCGCGGCGGGGGACGGGCGCATTATTACTGTTGATACAAGAAACCTGTCCACCGGCATAGGGCTTCTTGTGCTAAACGCCGCGGAAATGGCTGAAAATGGTGCGTCTCCCCAGGAGATAAAGGAAGCTATTGAAGAAAAGAAGCAGCTTCTTGACGTCTCCTTTGTGATAGACACCCTCGATTATCTCCGCCGTGGCGGAAGGTGCAGTTCTCTTGCGGCACTGGGGGCAAACCTTCTTATGCTTCACCCCATGATAGAGGTCAAAAACGGTGCCATGGGCGTAGGAAAAAAGTACAGGGGCAGTATTGAAAAATCCATAATGAAGTATATTGACGATAAGCTAAACGGCAACGACAATATAGACCCGAGCCGGGTTTCCATAACCTATTCCCCCGGCTTAAGCCAGGAATTTCTGGATTCAGTCAAGGAGAAGGTCAGGTCCTACGAAATTTTTGACGAGATTATTACCGCCGAGGCAGGCTGTACTGTCTCCTGCCACTGCGGACCTAAAACCCTGGGGCTGCTTTTCTATAAAAAGCACCTTTGACTCTCCTTGCTTTTCAAATCTTTTTGAAAGGAAGTAATATTATATGAGCACTCTGCCAGAGGACATTCTGAAGCTTTTAACGAAGGCTGATCCGGAGGTAGCCCTCCCCATAGAGGGCGAGCTTATGCGCCAGCGCCGCAATATTGAACTTATCGCTTCCGAAAACTACGTCTCCCCTGCCGTCATGGCGGCTATGGGCAGCGTGCTGACAAACAAATACGCGGAGGGCTACCCCGGAAAGCGTTATTACGGCGGCTGCGAATATGTTGACCAGGTGGAGCAAATCGCAATTTCAAGAGCGAAGGAGCTTTTCTCTGCCCAGTACGCCAATGTGCAGCCCCATTCCGGTGCCCAGGCAAACGCCGCGGTATATTTTGCACTGCTGTCACCCGGCGACAAGGTTATGGGAATGAACCTTTCCGAGGGCGGTCACCTGACCCACGGCTCC
>CALWYM010000034.1 GCA_944385775.1 uncultured Oscillospiraceae bacterium
GGAGGAGTGCTCCATTCACCCTGTCTATAAGCATAAAATATTAAAGGCCACAGACCTATGTACCATGGTTACCGGAAAGCGCCTCGGTCACCCTGTAAGGAGTCTTCGCACGAGATTTTCAAGGGACTACGCCAAGGCGGAGTACGGCGGAATGAGTGATGAGGAGCTGGAAGCTCTGGGAAGGGGCGCGCTGAGAAAGGCCGTTCAGCAGGGCGACGAAAATGAGGGCTGTTTTCTTTCCGGTCAGGTGGCGGCGGTTGTGAAAAAGGAGCAGCCGGCGGCTCAGATTGTGCGTGAGGTAATAGAGGAAGCTGAGCCTATCCTTCTGGGAGCTGCAAAATGGGTAAAGTAGCCTTTGTGTTTTCCGGTCAGGGTGACCAGTACCCCGGCATGGGAAAGGAGCTTTTTGAAAATTATAAGGTGGCAAAAGAAGTTTTTCAGATGTGCGACGCTATCCGCCCGGGCACCTCGGAGCAGTGCTTTTTCGGCAACGCTGAGGAGCTTTGTGAGACGAAAAACACCCAGCCCTGCCTTTTCGCCCTTGAGCTTGCGGCGGCAAGGACTCTTATTGACATGGGTACAGAGGTCAGTTACGTCGCCGGTTTTTCCCTGGGCGAGTTGACCGCAGCGGCTGTAAGCGGATTATTGGACGACGAAACCGGTTTTCGTCTTGTGTGCAGCCGTGGCGAGCTTATGGAGCGTGAGGCGAAACGGTTTCCGGCGTCCATGGCGGCGGTTGTAAAGCTTTCTCCCCAAACGGTAGAGAGAATTTGCGGAGAGTTTTCCCAGGTTTACCCTGTAAACTATAATTGTCCCGGTCAGATAACGGTGTCCGGAACAGCGGAGGAGCTTTTAAAATTTAAAGCGGCGGTAAAAAGCGCCGGCGGAAGAGCCATACCACTTAAGGTGGGAGGCGGCTTTCACTCACCGTTTATGGATAACGCATGGGCGGATTTTGAAAAAATTCTTAAAAACGTGAATTTTTCCAAAATGAAAATTCCCCTTTTCTCCGACGTTACGGGAGAGATATACGGTGAAAACCCGGTGAAGCTTCTGTCGGTCCAGATAAAAAGCCCGGTACGGTGGGAGAAAATTGTAAGGAATATGGTTTCGGAGGGCGTTGACACCTTTATTGAGGTGGGACCTGGAAAGACCCTTTGCAATATGATTGGAAGAACAGACCCAAATGTTACCGCCCTTAGCGTTACGGAATATTTAAAGGAGAGATGACCATGCTGAGAGGAAAGACTGCGGTAGTTACCGGCGGCTCCCGGGGGATAGGGGAGAGCATTGTACTAAAGCTCGCCTCCATGGGCGCCGACGTTGCGATTATATACGGCAGCAATACGGCTCTGGGAGAGGACGTAGCCCGGCGCTGCCGTGAGAAATACGGCGTAAAGGCAGTATCATACCGCTGTGATGTAGCTGATTTTGAAACGGTCAGACAAACCTGCGGCAAAATAAAAGAGGACTTCGGCGGCGTGTACCTGCTTGTAAATAACGCCGGAATTACAAAGGACGGACTTGTGGCGACAATGAGCGAAAAAGACTTTGACAAAGTTCTTGACACAAACCTCAAGGGAGCCTTTAACATGATACGTCACCTGTCCCCTCTTATGATACGGGGCAGGGAGGGGTCAATTATAAATGTGACCAGCGTTTCAGGCATTATGGGAAACGCGGGTCAGGCAAATTACAGCGCGTCGAAGGCAGGGCTTATCGGGCTTACGAAGTCCGTCGCCAGGGATCTTGCTCCCAGGGGCATACGGTGTAACGCTGTGGCTCCCGGCTTTATTTCTACCGACATGACTGCAAATCAGACTGAAAATAACCTTCTTAAGCTTATACCCCTGGGAAAGATGGGTGAAAGGGAGGACGTTGCCCAGGCTGTGGCATACCTTGCCCCGGCAAAATATGTAACCGGCGAGGTGCTCCGTGTAGACGGCGGCATCGCCATGTAAGGAGAAAGTCAATGAGTGAACCAAGACGTGTAGTTGTAACGGGAATAGGCGCCGTAACCCCGCTGGGAAACACGGCGCCGGATACATGGGAAGCCATGAAGACCGGAAAAAACGGAATTTCCCAAATAACTGATTTTAACACAGAGGGCTATAAGGCAAAGCTTGCCGCCCGGGTAAAAAACTTTGACCCTAAGGAGTACCTTGGCGTCAACGAGATATTGCGTACCGACCTTTACGCCCAGTATGCCATTGCCGCAGCACACCAGGCTGTAACTGAAAGCGGTATTGTGGGAAAGGTAGAGCCGGAACGGTTCGGTGTTATTTTCGGTACAGGAATCGGCGGAATACATACATTTGAGACCGAATATAAAAAGCTTCTTGAAAAGGGACCGAGACGTGTGTCGCCCCTTTTTGTACCAATGATGATAAGCAACATGGCTTCCGGCATGATAGCCATACGCTACGACTGCCGAAGTACCGTCATGCCGGCGGTAACAGCCTGCGCCTCCGGCTCCGACGCCATTGGCGGCGCGGTTCGCCTTATCCGCCACGGCTACGCTGACGCGGTCATTACCGGCGGCGCTGAGGCGTCAATCTGTCCTTCAGCCGTTGCGGGCTTTGTGAATATGCAGGCTCTGTCCACCTCAGAAAATCCCGACGAGGCTTCTTTGCCCTTTGACAAAAGGCGAAAGGGCTTTGTAATGGGTGAGGGTGCCGGGGCGCTGGTTCTTGAGGAATACGACCACGCCCTTTCAAGAGGCGCCAGAATTTACGGCGAGGTCTGCGGCTACGGCTCAAGTTGCGACGCCTATCATATAACAGCGCCTCACCCGGAGGGACGTGGCGCTGCCGGCGCAATGAAAAACGCCATGACCGAAGCCCACTATGATGACAGTGACACAGTCTATATAAACGCCCACGGTACGGGAACCGCCATGAACGACGTGGTGGAGACTAAGGCGATTAAGCTTGCCCTGGGTGAGGAGGAGAGCAGGAAGGCTTTTGTAAGCTCCACCAAGTCCATGACCGGTCATATGCTGGGAGGAGCGGGGGCGGTGGAAGCCATCGCCTGCCTTTACGCCCTTAATGAGGGCATTGTGCCGCCGACCATAAACTTAAAGGAGCAGGACGAAAAATGCGACCTTAACTGTGTGCCGATAAGCCCGGTTACCGCGCCCATAACCCTTGCGCTTTCAAATTCCCTGGGTTTTGGAGGACATAACGCCTGTCTTGCTTTCAGAAAGGTGCAGATTTTATGAATGAGACAGATATTCGCAAATATGCCATGCTTATGAAGGAGCTGGGGCTTACGGGTCTTGAGATAACGGAGGACGGCAGCAGGGTGCGTCTTGAGCGGCCGAACCGGTCAGCTTCGCAGACGGAGCCGGTTATTTCGGATAATCCGGAGCAAAAGGCGGCGCCGGACTATGTAAGCGTCCGCTCAAACCTTGTAGGAGTTTTCTACGCCTCCCCGGCGGAAAACGCGCCGCCCTACGTTGCCGTAGGCGACAGAGTCAGAAAGGGTCAGACTCTGTGTATAGTTGAGGCAATGAAGCTTATGAACGAGATTACCGCCGAGGAGGACGGAGTTATTTCCCAAATCTGCGCCGCCAGCGGACAGGTGGTGGAATACGGCACAGAGCTTTTCAGAATTGTGAGGTAAAAACTTAATGGGTCGAGATGAAATAATGAAAATCCTGCCCCACAGGGACAATATGCTTCTTATTGACGAGGGGGAGAACATAGACGGCGAGGCGGTATGCCGCTATTTTGTCCGCGGCGACGAGTTTTTCCTGAAAGGTCACTTCCCCGGAAATCCCATAGTTCCCGGCGTCATACTCTGCGAGATAATGGCGCAGTCCGCCTGTGTCTTAATGGGGCGGGAGCTCACGGAGGGAAAGATACCGGTTTATACCGGCATGGACAAAGTCCGTTTCCGCCACCCGGTAAGACCTGGGGATATGATTGAGGCAAGAAGCCGCATAAAAAGGGCAAAGCCGCCCTTTTATTTCTGTGAAGGACAGATAATGGTGGATGGAAAGATTTGCGCCTCGGCGCAGTTTTCCTTTGCCGTTACGGGAGAGTAAGGTATGTTTTCAAAGATACTTGTTGCAAACCGTGGCGAAATTGCCGTGAGGATAATAAGAGCCTGTAAGGAAATGGGAGTTTCCACCGTAGCGGTGTATTCACAGGAGGACAGAAACGCCCTTCACGTGGCTCTTGCCGACCAGAGCTACTGTATCGGAGGAGCCGACGCCGCAGACAGCTATCTCAATGAGAGCCGGATCATAAGCGCGGCTATTCTGGCAGGGGCGCAGGCAATCCACCCGGGCTACGGATTTCTGTCAGAAAACGCCCATTTTGCCGGGCTTTGCCGGAAAAACGGTATTGTATTTATCGGACCCGACCCAAAGACCATGGAGGAGCTTTCCGACAAACCCGCTCTTAAGGAGCTTATGTCAAAGGCAGGTCTTGATACTATTCCCGGCACAAAGACTCTTTCGGACGTTGAGGAAGCTGTTATCGCCGCCGAAAAAATCGGTTATCCCGTTATGATAAAGGCCTGCGCCGGAGGAGGCGGCGGCAGGGGAATACGACTTGTCCTTAAAAGCGACGAGCTTAAGGAAGCGTTTATGGAGGCACGGAGGGAAGCTCTGGCAGCTTTTGGCGACGGGGGAGTGTATATTGAAAAGTATATTTACCCTGCCCGCCATGTGGAGCTTCAAATTCTGGCTGACGAGGAGGGCAGCGCTGTCTGCCTGGGTGACCGGGACTGTTCTCTGCAAAGACGGAACCAGAAGCTTATTGAGGAGGCGCCGTCGCCCGGGGTAAATGACCTTCAGAGAAAAACCATTATGGAAAGGGCGGTAAACGCCGTAAGGAAAATCGGATACGTGGGAGCGGGGACTCTGGAATTTCTCCTTGATGACAGCGGCAAATTCTGGTTTATGGAAATGAACGTGCGGCTTCAGGTGGAGCACTGCGTTACGGAAATGCTCACCGGCATAGACATAGTGAAGTGGCAGATACGTATTGCCGCAGGCATACCTCTGGGCTTTACCCAGAAGGACATACGCCAGACCGGCTCAGCCGTTGAGTGCAGGATAAACGCCGCCGGCTGCGGAACACTTAAAATGCTTCACGTGCCGGGAGGACCCTCGGTGCGTTTTGATACCTGCCTTGTTCCGGGTACTGCCGTGTCTCCGTACTACGATTCCCTTTTGGGAAAGCTTATAGTCTGCGCGTCCACCAGGGAGGAGACGCTGAGAAAGCTTCGCGCTGCTCTGTGCGAGCTTGTGATTGAGGGGATAGACACGAATATTGAGGAGCAGCTTTCCATCGTTGACGACGACAGGTTTATTTCCGGAAGCTACGATTTAACCTTTATGGGAAACAGGTGATTTTATGGCACTTATAAATTTTTTAAAACCGAAGAACAAGCTGGAGGAGGGCGGGCGCACCGCCGCGCCGGTACAGCAGGACGCTGGAGAGCCTGAAAAAAGTTGTCCCAACTGCCGGAGAAATATACCTGTGAGCCGTCTCTGGGCAAACGGTCTTGTATGCTCCTGCGGCTATCATTTCCGCATGAAGGCAAGGCAGCGGATTTCCGTAATTTCCGACAGGGGCACCTTTAAGGAGCTCTATCCCGGGCTTAAAGCCCAAAACCCACTGGATTTTCCGGGCTACTCCGAAAAGACAGAGACAGTCCGCCTGGCAAGCGGCGAGGAGGAAGCTGTCATATGCGGAACCGGGGAAATAGGCGGCGAAAGCTGCTGCCTTTTTGTTATGGAGTCATATTTTATGATGGGCTCCATGGGGTCTGCTGTGGGAGAGAAGCTTACAATGCTCTTTGAGTACGCCGTGGAGCGAAGGCTTCCCGTAGTGGGCTTTACCGTTTCCGGTGGTGCCAGAATGCAGGAGGGACTTTTATCCCTTATGCAGATGGCAAAGGTAAGCGCTGCGGTGAAGCGTCACAGCGACGCGGGGCTTTTTTATGTAGTCGTGCTCACCGACCCAACCACCGGCGGCGTAACTGCCAGCTTTGCCATGGAGGGAGACGTAATCCTTGCCGAGCCGGGGGCTACCGTTGGCTTTGCCGGCGCGAGGGTAATTGAGCAGACAACGAAAAAGCCCCTGCCCAAGGGCTTTCAAAAATCTGAGTTTCTTTTGGAACACGGTTTTGTAGACGCCATAGTTCCCAGGGCAAATCAGAAAGCGCTTATATCCTACCTTTTAAAAATTCACAGCGGGAGGTCAGAACCATGAACGAGACGCCTTACAGCCGTGTAAAGCTGGCGCGGGACAGCAAAAGACCCACAGGTCTTGACTACATAACCAATGTGTTTGCCGGCTTTATGGAGCTTCACGGAGACCGCCGTTTTGGCGACGATAAGGCCATCGTCGGCGGTATCGCCCTTTTAAATGACAGACCCGTTACGGTAATTGCCATTGAAAAGGGACACACGGCAAAGGAGCGGAGCTACCGCAATTTCGGCGCGCCCCACCCCGAGGGATACAGAAAGGCCCTTCGCCTTATGAAGCAGGCGGAGAAATTCGGAAGACCGGTAATCTGTTTTATCGATACCTCCGGGGCGTATTGCGGTATCGGCGCCGAGGAACGTGGACAGGGTCAGGCTATCGGGGAAAACCTTACGGAGATGAGCACTCTTTGCGTTCCGGTCATATCCATTCTGATAGGCGAGGGAGGAAGCGGCGGAGCGCTGGCGTTGGCTGTTGCCGACAGGGTATGGATGCTTCAGAACGCGGTCTATTCCGTTATATCCCCGGAGGGCTGCGCCAGCATACTCTGGAAGGACCCGTCAAAAGCGGAGGAGGCTGCGGCAAGCCTTAAGCTTACCGCTGAGGACGCCAGAGGTCTTGGGGTGGCAGAGCGCATTATATCCGAAAAGGATTTGGGTAAAAAGGAATTTTATGACCGTATCCGTGATCTTCTTTCATCGGAGCTTGAGACTCTGGGAAAGGATACGGATTTGGTTGGCAGCAGGTATGAAAGGTTCCGCAGCCTGGGAACAGGAGCGGTTATTAAGGAGCGGCTATGAGTATATACGAGAGGTATTTTAAGGAGCATATCGGAAAAAACGGAAAGGTGGAGTCGGTAAGTCTCAACTACCCGGAAAACTTTAACTTCGGCTACGATGTGGTGGACGAAATCGCAAACAGGGAGCCGGAAAAAAGGGCGTTAGTATGGTGCAACACAAAGGGGGAGGAGCGGATTTTCTCTTTCCGTGAGGTAAAGCAGTACTCTAACAGGGCGGCGAATCTTTTCCGTTCGGCAGGTATCGCGAGGGGCGACAGGGTAATGCTTGTGCTAAAGCGCCACTATGAGTACTGGTTTGCCGTTATCGCCCTTCACAAGCTGGGAGCCGTGGCAATCCCGGCGACCCATATGCTGACGGCGGAGGATTTTGCCTACCGCATAAAGGCAGCTAAGGTTTCAGCGGCAGTTTGCACAACGGAAAATCAGGTGCCGGAAAAGCTTGCGGCGGCGGTGAGAGAATCGGGAGAAAAGGTAAAGCTGTGGACTGTCCAGGGCGAAGCCCCGGGCTTTGAAAACTTCACCCTGGCGGCAAAATCCGTCCCTGATACCCTTGACCGTGTGGAGACAAAGACCTCTGACCCAATGCTCCTTTACTTTACCTCCGGCACTACCGGCTATCCCAAGGGCGTTATCCATAACTTCTCCTATCCCCTCGCCCATATAGTCACAGCCAAATACTGGCAGGGAGCTGAGGAGGGAGGACTTCATTTTACTGTGGCGGAGACCGGCTGGGCAAAGGCGTCCTGGGGAAAGCTGTACGGTCAGTGGCTTACCGGCAGTGCCGTAATGGTCTATGATTTTGACAATTTTGAGCCCAGGCAGCTGACGGCTGTTATAAACAGATACGGCGTCACGTCGTTTTGCGCGCCGCCCACCGTTTACCGTTACCTTGTGAGAAAGGGTGTTCCGCCAATGCCGACGCTGCGACATGCCGCAACGGCGGGGGAGACACTGGCTCCCGAGGTTTTCAGAAGCTTTACAAAGCAGACCGGCATACCTCTTTGCGAGGGCTACGGTCAGACGGAGACAGCGCTGCTTATGGCGAATTTTTTCCATACCGGAGCCGTGGACGGCTCTCTTGGTACGCCGTCACCCCTTTATAATATTGAGCTGAGGGACAGAAACGGAGAACCGGTTGCTCCCGGAGAGGTGGGGGAAATAGTTGTTGCGCCCGGAGAAAAGGGGTTCCCACCCGGAATTTTCACAGGCTATCTTGATAACGACGAGCAGTACAGCTATGTTTTCCGCGGAGGCGTTTACCATACAGGGGACGGAGCTTATATGGACGAAAACGGACGATACTGGTTTCACGGTCGCTTTGATGATATTATAAAAACAGGAGGCTTCAGGGTAGGTCCTGACGAGGTGGAAAACGTGCTTATGGAGCACCCGGGAGTTTTGGAGTGCAGCGTTATCGGCGTGCCTGATAAGCTGAGAGGTCAGGCGATAAAGGGCTATGTAGTCCCGGCCGCAGGCTATGAACCTGGCGCTGCTCTGGAAACAGAGATTAAAAGCTTTGCAAATTCGCGGCTGGCGGAGTATAAATGGATCCGCCAGATTGAATTTGTCAGTGAGCTTCCCAAAACAATCAGCGGAAAAATCAGAAAAACCGTGCTGAGAGCACTTAGCTGAAAAAATTACGAAAAAGCCTAAAAATTATTGTGATTATGTGATATAATAGCATGGTTCCGGGACGGCTTGCCGTCCCGTTTAAAAGGAGTTTGCTATGAGCATAATGGGAAATAATACAGAGGAGCTGCTAAACCTGACTGTCAGCGGCTTTCACCAGTATGTTCTTTGTCCCGAGCCGCAGCTTAGCTTTGTAAGCCAGAATCTATGCGGCATGGTGGGCTTTAGCCTGTCAGAGCTTACCGGCAGCGCCGGCGACCGTTATGGCGCCATGGTGCACCCGGCGGACAGAGAGGTTTACAGGGAGCATATGGACAAATTAAAAAGCCCGGGACAGAGCGGAAGCGCTGAGTACAGGCTTATAAAAAAGGACGGAAGTGTCATATGGGTAAGGGACGCGGCGGTTTCCGCCTCTCTTTCCCACGGAACCGTTACTGTGTCCTCTGTTTTAACTGATATTACAGAGCTTAAAAGGGAAAACGAAAACCTGCGGTTTTTAAATGATACTATTCCATGCGGCTTTGTCAAATATACCTGCGAGAAGCAGCCGAGGGTAACATACATAAACAGCCGCATGATGGAGATTCTCCGTTCCCCTGAGCCGCGGCAGGGTGAGTCTGACTATATGGAGATGTATAAAAATAACATACTTCTTATGGTGCCAATGGAGGAGCGAAACCGATTTGTAAGGTATCTTGACCGGGTGTGCCTTGGCGGCACGCCTGTCGCCGGGGAACTGACACTGCTACGAATGGACGGCACAAGGGCAAGGGTATTCGGCTGGGTCATAAAGACACTGGGCGCGGACGGGAAACCGGAGTTTCAAAGCGCCTGCGTGGATATTACCCAGGGACACAAAACACGAAGGGCAGAGGAGGCAAAGCGCTACCTCAATGCCCTTTCCGAGGTTTACGATAAGATTTTCGAGGTAAGCACCGAATCAAACACTGTAAAATGCCTTCATTGCAGTGAAAATTCATCTCTTAAAAAGTTTGAGGGCATTGGCGTGCGGTTTGAGGACGCGCTGGAAAAATGGCTTCTTCCCACGGTGGAGCCGGAATACAGGGAGGCAGTGGCGGATTTTTTCACAAGGCACTGCCATAAAATGCAGGAAGACGAGGGAAAGCCGCCGCAGATAGGCTATCGTGGCAGAGGTTCCGACGGCACACCGAGGCAGTACACCGGCATATTTATCACAATGGACCGTAATGTGACGCTTTATTGCAGCCATGAGGTTCGGGAGAGTGAGGAACGGAAGGCGCTGAGAGACGAAAATGCCCTTCTTAAAGAGGGAATGAAGGACCTTATGATGCGCTTTTCCGATGGTATTGCCGCCTTTGAGGTGCTGCCGGACAGACAGGTAAAGCCCCTTTATGCCAGCGATAACGTTTGCCGCTTTTTTGGCTATACAGGTGAGCAATGGCTGAGTCTTACAAAGTGTTATACTCCTCTGGAGGATTTTGTAAAGTACAGTGACGCGTCCTATGAGGACTTTGACAGGCTTCTGAGAAACGGCGAGGCGGAGTTTACGTATTTGGACTGTGATACCTCGGCGGAGCGGAAAATAAAGGCTGTATGCAGCCGCAGGGAGACGGGGGACAAAACTCCGGGATATGTAATGCTTTACGCTGTGGGCGACAGAGACTTTGAGGATAACGGTTCTTCCGGTGAAAGGGGAAAGGTGTCCATACGGACCTTCGGATATTTTGATGTATTTGTAGGTGGCAAGCCCATAGCCTTCAGAAACAAAAAGTCAAAGGAACTTTTTGCTCTGCTTGTGGACAGACGGGGAGGATATGTCACCTCTGAGGAGGCAATAGGCTTTCTCTGGGAGGAGGAGCCGGTAAACGCCATGACCCTTTCACGGTACAGGAAGGTGGCGCTGAGGCTTAAAAATACCCTTGAGGAGTACGGCATATCGGATGTAGTGGAGACTGTGGACGGAAAGCGGAGAATCGTAATGGAAAAGGTCCGGTGTGACCTTTATGATTATCTTTCCGGCAGGGAGGAGTACGCCCGGAACTTTAAGGGCAGCTACCTGACAAATTACAGCTGGGGAGAGATAACCCTGGGAGAGCTGACAGGCACTCTGGGAGAGAGATAAAAAAGCATACAGGAACCGGGGAAAAGAAAAACTCCCTGTTCCAAAGAAGGGTGGGGGAAAATGAACATACTGACAGAACTTTTTCTGACCTTTGCCAAAATCGGTTTTTTCACCTTTGGCGGCGGATACGCTATGATTTCAATTATCGGAAATACCTGCGTTGAGGAAAAAAGTGGCTTACAAGCGATGAAATGATGGATATTACCGTTATAGCGGAGAGCACGCCGGGACCTATTGCCATAAACTGCGCCACCTATACGGGCTATAAGCAGGGGGGAATCGGCGGCGCAATATCCGCCACGGCTGGAATTGTCACGCCGTCCTTTATAGTGATTTACCTTATAAGTATGTTCCTTGACAATTTCCTTGAAATCCACCTTATCGCAAGCTGTTTTAAGGGGATTTCCCTTGCGGTGGGTCTGCTTGTACTGGACGCAGCCTTTACCATGATAAGTAAGATGAAAAAGAAAAAGCTGCCTCGGGGCATTATGGCGGTAAGCGCCGCAGTTATGCTGCTGTGCAATATTTTCGGGTGGAGAGTTTCCTCCGTGACACTTATGATTGCCGCGGCGGTTTTCAGCCTTGCGATTTTTCTTCTTAAAGGGAAAAAGGGGGCAGGGACCAAATGATTTATCTTGAGCTTATTCTGGGATTTTTAAAGGTTGGCTGTTTTTCCTTTGGTGGCGCCTACGGGGCAATCCCGTTAATCCGTGACGTTGTGATGAGATATGGCTGGCTTACGGAGGAAGGGCTTAGCTATATGATTGCCGTTTCCGAGAGCACGCCGGGACCGATTATGGTAAACCTTGCCACCTATGTAGGCAGCAGCCAGGCAGGATTTTGGGGCGCGGTACTGGCGACATTTGCCGTTGTGCTGCCCTCCTTTGCGGTTATACTTCTGATTACGGTACTGCTTAAAAGGGCAGTGAACAACAGCTTTTTTCAGGCGGCGCTGGGAGGAGTAAAGCCCTGTGTAATCGGCATAGTTTTGGCAACAGGCATTTACATGGTTTTTAAAAACTGCCTTTCAGCCGGTTCTCTTCCGGAGGGAATAAAGGCTGCGGCGGTAACATTGGCGCTGGCTGCGGCAATGGGAGGATACAAGGTGATTTTTAAAAAGAAGCTTTCGCCGATTATGTTAATTGTGCTGGGCGGAGTGCTGGGAATAGTGTTTTACAGCTGAAAAAAGCGCCGGAGAGAATTTCTTCTCTCCGGCGTTTTTCTTTTACCAAAGTCTGATATCCGAGGATGGGTTAAACTGAATCGCGTCGTCTACCGTGTGGAAAGACCCCTCAAGGATTCCTCCGCCTGTTATGCCGCTCATAATGTGTTCTCTTGCTGTAATGTTTGGAAAGCTGAGATTTTGCTGGTGGCAGTAGTAGAACCAGGAGTCCACAATATAGCCGTCAACGAGTTCCTCAATGGAATAGGTAACGTAGCCGCGGTAATCAGTAAAGCCGTTTGGCATGGAAAAGGAGCCGAGCCAGTCCCGGTTTAAGCTTACCCAGCCAAGAATACCTGTGGTTTGGTACTGCTCCTGACCGGAAATGGCGTAGGGGGAGGAGTAGCTTGTTTCCCCGTCAGTGTACAGAAGCTGACCGGAGAAGTCGTCGCGTTTGCTCCAGCCCATATACTCACGGAAGGCGGGGATTATGCGGATAGCCTCCGTGCCGGTAAACTCCGGCGTTACGTCCCAGCGGAAATAGTGGATAATCCGCCACGATTCACGCTCATCGCCAAGCTTTACCGCAACGCCGGTAACTGAAAGCTCCTTTACGTCATAGACGGTATAATAGTGATAGCTTGTGCCGCCGCTGTCGTTAGGCTCTGTTTCCGCAACCTGCCGCCCGTCGTTTAACGGGTGGTTTCGCGTTACATAATAAACCTCCGTGGCGCCCTCGCAGGCGAGAATGTCATCTTCCGTCATGTCGGCGAGAATTTCCTCCGGAAATCCCAGCTCAATAAGGTCCTGCGAGATTTGCTGCGTTTTTTCCGATTGGCTTTGGGAAAAGACTTCCCAGTCCATATGGTATGAACTGAAAAAGCAGTAGCCAACGGTCATAAGCGCTCCGAGAAGGGCGGCAAGGAAAAAGAGCACCGCGCTGTCAGAATATTTTACCGTAGCGGGGGTAATTGCGTAGCCGCTTTCGGAAAGCTGTGACGAAAATTTCCTGAGACTTACAAGGGTAAGGATATATAGTAAAACCATGATAAGTCCGATAATAATACCCCTGTATCCGGTAAGTGCCAGAAAAAGCAGCATTACGTACCACACAATAAGGGACGTTACTGCTCCGGTTCCCGTGGGAAGGGACGATTTGGCGGAAAGCTCACCCAGGGCAAGGCGCAGGAAAATCAGGTTAAAAAGTGGAAGGGCGACGTTAACAAGATTCAGCGCCGTACCAATACCTGATGAGAGGAATTTTTGACTGTATATGGTGGAGTTCAGGAAAAAAACAGCGAGCAAAAACATGGTACGGATAATGGAAACGCCGTAGCACAGGGAGAACCAGCGGTTTTCACGCCTTACGGAGCGAAAGCCCAGAAGAAGAAGCGCCGTGCCGATAGTCGGCAGAATGAAGTTTAAATACAGGAAATTAAGCGTAATGCCCGTAAGTCCAAGCCCCCATATAATCCGGCTCATGGAGCTTTTATATGGCGTTATTTCCGCGGCGACGGCGTCGGGAGCCAGGTATTCCGCGCTGTCAGACAAAAGACTGTCAAGATTTTGGAAAATATCACGGTCCTTTTTATTCATAGCCCTCACCTCCCAGCTTTGAGCGAAGCCGTTTTTTCAGACGGTAAAGCCTGCCCTCCACAGCGCGCTCCGAAAGCCCCGTTTCTCTGGCAATCTGGGCTGTGGACTGCATATAGTAATATTTTCTGTAAAAAAGTGACCTGTCTCTCTCAGAAAGCAGGGAAATTGAGCGCCTTACAGCTTCATAAAGTTCCCGGCGGAGCAGGGATTCCTCCGGCGAGGGAGAGAGGTCCGGGGTGGAGTCGGAAAGAGCTGTGTCCGACCCGGAATTTTTGCTCCGACGCAAAAGGTTAAGGGCTGTGTTTCTGGAAAGGACTGTAAGATACGCCTTGAGACTGCCCTTTTCGGGGTCGAAGGAGTGTAATTTATCCACAATTTTAAGGGATATTTCCGAAAAACAGTCCTCAATATCGGCAGGATTTTTTAAAATCGGGGTTATTACGTATCTTATAAGGGGTCCGTACCGGCGGAGAAGCTCCGCCATTCCACTGTCACTGCTCCGCCCAAGCAGTTCTATAAGCTCCCTGTCGTCCATAGCCCGGCTCCCTCCTTTCAAGGTGATTCTACAATATTATACACAGAAAAGACCTTAAACCCACGAAAAAAATTTTCTCCCCTTCGCCGGGGGCGAAAAGGAGACTTGAACGTACCGCTGTTTTATGGTAAATTTTACATATGGAGGTGCAGTAGATGAAGCTTGGAAAAATAATCCCGGTAATATTTTTAGTCCTGGGGCTGCTTGTTGGCTGCGGGGACGTAAAAACGGAAAAAGTTAATTCGGAGGAAAGTGAAATGAAAATCAATATAACCGTTGGAGAGAGCACCTTT
>CALWYM010000035.1 GCA_944385775.1 uncultured Oscillospiraceae bacterium
GGTACGGAGCTCAGAAAAAAGCTCATCAAGGGATATTCTGTTCTTTTCCATTTCGCTTTGAATTATTTTTCCGTTTTCTATAAGAATACTTGGCTTACCGCAAATAATTCTACGAAATTTTATGTTATGGATAGAAAGACTAGAAATTAAAACCTGAAGAGATAGCAAAGTCATTACAGGGACTATCCCGTAAATTAGAGGTGTACCTGTATCAGCCAATGGCTGAGATGCCAGGTTGGATATTAAAACAGCTACTACAAGCTCCATCGGCTCAAGCTCACCAAGCTGACGTTTTCCCATCACTCTCATTGAGAATAGCAGTATAAAGAAAATAATAATAGTTCTGGTAAAGCTTATAGCCATTATGTCACCCCCTTTTTTAAATAGGATTTCACGAAATTTGGTTATTATTCTTATAATTTAAGAACTTATTCTTGCAAAGGAAAGGTAAAGTGTTAACCGATTCTTTACCATATTTTATCATTTGTCTCAAAATGGTATTAAATTCTAGTAAAGAAGTTGACATTTTAACTTTTTTCTATATAATTAAATAAAGGTGAGAGTTTTGAATTCAAAATATTCTTTTGTAAAAAGCATTGTTTGGATTACCCAATTTGGATTATCTGTTGTTACGCCTCTTGTTGTCTCCATATTATTTGCTCTTTGGATTTCAGACAAATTCAGTTTGGGCAAATGGGTCATTGCAATTGGTTTGATCATGGGAATTTTGGGCGCTATTTCAGGTTTAAGAGCTTCTCTGAAATCCATTGCAATTATTTCAAAACAACAAGACAGCCAAAAGGATAAAAGTAAATATTATAATGACCATAAATAAATGGGGTGAAACGGATGTCGAAATATCGAGCAGAATTTATGCAGGTTATGAGAATTTCATTAATTGAAATTTGTTTTGTAGCAGCAATGTATGTTGTTTATGCTCTCATTGGAAAATTTTCATTTAGAGTATTAATAGGTGGTATTTGCGGTACGCTGATTTCGGTTGCAAATTTTCTTTTTCTAACCTTCACTGTTATTAGAGCTGTTCAAAAAGCGGAACAGAATGAGACCAGTGTTTCTGCGAGGCTATCAATCCTGTTTTCATCTACGATAAGACTGATATTTATTGCTGCTGTGTATATTGTTATAATAAAGCTTAATTTTTGCGATCCAATTGCGGCATTGCTTCCGCTTCTGTTTCTTCAAATAAGCATAAGATTTGTTGATTTTTTTAGTAAGGGTGGTGAAGCTGGTAAATGAACGGTCCCAAGATTTATTTTCAAATTGGTCCGGTAAGTATTACCCAAACCACAGTATCATCGTTTTTTGTAATGATTGTTCTGTGCGTTTTGGCACTTTTCTTGGGAAAAGGTCTTAAAAAAAGACATGGGAAAAGGCAGGTTATTGTTGAAAAGCTTGTGTCTATGCTATACGGGCTGGTGGAAGATACTATGGGAAAGCATAATTCCTATTGGACTCCGTATATTGGCGCATTGATGATGTCTTCACTTTTTGGCTCTCTTATTGGAATGACTGGTATTTTTAGATCAGCTACTGCCGACCTTTCTACAACGTTAACATGGGCTCTTATGACAAGCGTTCTTGTTTGGGCATGTAATATCAAGCAGAGTGGTGTCCGGGGCTGGCTCAAGGGATTTTCTGAACCAATAAAAGTCATGTTGCCTATGAACATTATTAGCGAGATTGCTCAACCAATTTCTATGGCTTTTCGTCACTTTGGAAACATTATGGGCGGAAGTGTTTTGACAAGTATTGTATATACAGGATTAGCTGGTATATCTACGATGGTTTTAGGTAATCTAAGCAGAAGCCCCATTGCTGTACCGCTTATTTTGTTGGCGATTGGGATTATTGTTTTTTTTGTTGGTATAAAAAAGGTCAAGCTGTCGCTTAAAATTATAGGATCGGCAGTTGTGATTTTGGGAGTTTTTTCACTGCTTGAGATGTTTGACATACTTTCAGGTGTTCCGATTTTGACCTTAGGTCTTCCGGGTGTGCTTTCCCTCTACTTTGATATATTTTCCGGATGCGTTCAGGCGCTGGTGTTTAGCCTTCTTACAATGGTTTATGTGGGAAATGCTTGTCCGCCGCCTGAATCTGATTCAAACTAACTAAATTGCCAAATTGTATGTGTATTTTTTCTGTTGGTATAAACAGATATAAATAAAGTAATTACAGGAGGAATTTTATTATGGAAGAAGCAATCGTCAGAGCAGCAGTTGCAATTGGTGCAGGTCTTTGTATGGGATTTGGAGCACTTGGTCCGGCTATTGGTGAGGGAATTGCTGTCAGCAAAGCTCTGGAAGGAATGGCACGTCAGCCAGAATCAGCAAATATTCTCCGTACCAATATGATTCTTGGTTGTGCTATAACCGAGTCAACAGGTATTTATTCTCTGGTTATTTCCCTTATTTTGATCCTTTTTTACTAATCATATTTGGTTTACTGAAAGGAGCAATTTGGGATGTCTGGATTTGAAAGTATTGTTGGTATAGATCCCTGGACAGCTCTGTTTACCTTCCTGAATATGATAATAACATTTCTCATACTCAAAAAGTTTCTTTTTGTCCCGGTTAAGAAAATGATAGACAGCAGGCAGAAAGAAATTGATGATCTTTATTCTGACGCAAATGATTCCAAGGAAAAGGCCGAGGAAATGCTGGTGGATTACAAGAAAAAAATTGAGAATTACCGTCAGGAAGGTGATGAAATAATAAAAAACGCCACTACTCGTGGTGAGAAGCGTGAGCAGGAAATTATCAGCAAAGCAAATGCTCAGGCTGAAGCTATTATAAGTAAAGCCCACGAAGACGTTATGCAGGAAAAGAAAAAGGTTCTCAACGAGGTAAAAAATGAAATATCTGATATTGCAATAGAAATTGCAGAAAAGGTTATTGAAAAGGAAATTGATGAAGAAAAGCACAAAAGCCTTGTTGAAGAATTTATAAACAATATTGGTGATGAAAAATGACAGAAAAGGGGAAAGTCTACGGTCTTTCTTTATATAACTTGGCGAAAGAAGAGAGTCTGTCTTTAGAAATCATGAATCAGATCGACTCAATTAAGAAAATTTTTAATGAAAACCCCATGTATCTTAAGCTTCTATCACTTACGTCTTTGCCTAAGGCGGAGAGGTGTCAGCTTCTTGATGAAAGTCTGGGTAATCATGTTCAAAAATATATTTTGAATTTTTTAAAGCTTCTTATTGAAAACGGAGCGATAGGTGATTTCAGCGATTGTATAGAGGCATACCGCAGCGCATATTACAAGGATAATAATATTTTAAGTGTTATTTGCGTCTCCGCTTACCCTTTAACAGGAAACCAAACAGAGAAGCTTAAGGGGAAGCTTGAAGCCCATACGGGCAAATCTATTGTATTGGCATCTAAAGTTGAGCCCGATGTAATCGGCGGCATCAGGCTTTTTATGGACGGAAAAAGCTACGATGGAACAATAGCGTCGAGGCTCAAAGAAAAAAAAAAAATCCTTTCAGAAACAGTTCTTTGAGCTTATTTCTGTACTGAATCTCAAGGAAAGCTGGTATATTATGGAACTAAGACCAGAGGAAATTACGAAAATTATTAAGTCCCAAATAAAAAATTATGATAATAAAATTCACGAAACCGAAACGGGAACTGTAATTCTTGTAGGAGATGGTATCGCTCGAGCTTCCGGGCTTGGTGACTGTCTTATGAATGAGCTTATTGAGTTCTCCAATGGGGAATTTGGCATTGCTCAAAACCTTGAGGAAAATACAGTTTCGATAGTTATACTGGGAGATGATTCTGGGATAAAAGAGGGCGATACAGTATCTCGCACTGGAAGGGTCGTATCTGTCCCTGTGGGAGATAAGTTTATAGGCAGAGTTGTAGACGCTCTTGGTAATCCTATTGACGGTAAGGGAGAAATAGAATCTGAGGGGTTCCGTCCAATAGAATCTCCGGCACCGGGTATTCTTGATAGAATTGGTGTTTCCGTGCCGCTGCAAACAGGAATAAAAGCAATTGATTCTATGGTCCCCATAGGCAAAGGGCAGCGTGAGCTTATAATTGGCGATAGACAAACTGGAAAGTCAACCATAGCTATCGATACAATTATTAATCAAAAAGGCAAAAATTGTATTTGCATATACGTGGCTATTGGTCAGAAACGTTCTACTGTTGCTCAGGTTGTATCTACTTTGGAAGCTGCCGGAGCCATGGAACATACCATTGTTGTCAGTGCAACAGCTTCAGAACTTGCACCAATGCAGTATATTGCCCCGTATTCCGGATGTGCAATGGGCGAATATTTTATGAACAAGGGAAAGGACGTACTTATTGTATATGATGACCTTTCAAAGCATGCTGTCGCGTATAGGGCAATATCGCTTCTTATAAGACGTCCGCCAGGTCGTGAGGCTTACCCGGGTGATGTATTTTACCTTCATTCTAGGCTTTTGGAAAGAGCGGCGTGCTTGTCTCCTGAAAAAGGCGGAGGCACTATGACGGCTCTTCCAATTATTGAAACTCAGGCAGGCGATGTATCTGCGTATATCCCTACAAACGTGATTTCAATTACAGACGGACAGATTTTCTTGGAATCAGAGCTTTTCCACTCCGGAGTAATGCCAGCAGTTAACCCAGGTATTTCTGTTTCCAGAGTTGGTGGCAACGCTCAGATAAAAGCCATGAAGAAAGTTGCCGGCTTTCTCAAGCTTCTCTATTCACAGTACAGGGAGCTTCAGAGTTTTGCCCAATTTGGTTCAGATCTCGATAAAGATACAAGAGAACGTCTTGAACAGGGTGAAAGAATTGTAGAGGTCTTGAAACAAAAGAATGGTTCACCTGTTCCTGTTGCCAAGCAGGTCTGTATTTTTTACGCTGCTTCCAATGGTTATTTAAAAGATATTCCAACGGTTGACGTAAAACGATTTGAGGAAGAACTGTATGCATACCTTGACACCGGCGGTCTTGATGTTGTTCAGTCGATTGAGGGGACCGGAAAGCTTGAGCCTGATGTGGAAGAACGGTTGAAAGAAGTTCTTACTCACTGCGTTTCAGATTTTTCTAAATCATAAGGAGGGACTGTTCATGGCCGGTGTATCCATGAAGGATATAAAGCTTCGTATCAGGAGTATGGAAAGCACGAAGCACATTACAAAAGCTATGGAAATGGTAGCTTCCTCTAAATTACGTAAGGCGCAAGAGCGCGCACTTAGAAGCAGACCTTATTTTGAACTTGTCTACGATAAACTTACATCCATAGCAAGCGGCGATACAAGTTTGTCATCTCCGTATGTAGATGAAAGACCGGTAAAGAATAGTCTTTTCCTTGTTATTGAGGGAGACAGGGGCTTAGCTGGAGGATATAACTATAATGTTTTTAACCTTGCTGCTGGGAAAATGAAGGGAAAAAGTTCTGTTGTACTGCCTGTTGGTAAAAAGGCGGTTGAAACTTTTTCAAGCAAAGGTTATGCGCTTTTTGCAGCTGAGTACAGTTCTGCTGAGGATATTTCTGTAAGCGATTCATTTACAATGGCACGTCTTGTTTGTGAAGGATACCTCCGCGGCGATTTTGATGAGGTGTATATTGTTTATACAAATTTTGTATCAATGCTTGTTCAAACGCCGACTATTATGAAAATTCTCCCTTTAACCAGGGACGAAGTTTTTTCTTCAAAGGAAAAGAATACCTTCGTATTATATGAGCCAGACAGCAGTACGGTGTTTTCCATAATAGTCCCGGAATATGTGGGCGGAATGATATATGGAGCTGTTTGCGAGTCGTGTGCCAGTGAGCAGTGCGCCAGGCGTAACGCCATGGAGGCTGCCACTAAAAATGCTGAAGATATGATAGAGGATCTGAGTCTTAAGTACAACCGTGCACGTCAGGGTGCTATAACCCAGGAGATAACTGAAATAGTTGCTGGATCAGAAGCCTAGTAACCTTTCAGTTTTAAGGAGATGATATAAGTTGGATAACAAACATGTTGGAACTGTTTCGCAGGTTTTGGGACCTGTACTTGATATAAAATTTAAAGATGGCGAACTGCCTAATCTTCTCAACGCGATTGAAATTGAGCTTAACGGCGAGAAGCTTATATGTGAGGTCGTTCAGCATATCGGAGATAACGTAACTCGCTGCATAGCAATGGGTTCTACCGACGGACTTAAGCGAGGCGTTGAGGCTGTTGATACTGGAAGCCCTATTACTGTACCCGTAGGCGATGAATGCCTTGGCAGAGTTTTTAACCTTCTAGGAGATCCTATTGATAATATGCCTGCTCCTGAAACGCAGGAGAGGTGGTCGATTCACAGACCTGCGCCAAGCTTTGAGGAGCAGGAAACTTCAACGGAGATCTTTGAAACCGGTATTAAAGTTGTTGACCTCATCTGCCCCTATGCAAAGGGTGGTAAAATAGGTCTTTTCGGTGGTGCTGGAGTCGGAAAAACCGTACTTATAATGGAGCTTATTCACAATATTGCTACTCAGCATGGCGGTATTTCCGTGTTTACCGGAGTAGGGGAGCGTACCCGTGAGGGTAATGACCTTTATTATGAAATGAAAGAATCAGGAGTTCTTTCTAAAACAGCTCTGGTCTACGGACAGATGAACGAGCCGCCAGGAGCTCGTATGAGAGTTGGTCTTTCCGGCTTGACTATGGCCGAATATTTCCGTGATGAAAAGCATCAGGACGTGCTTCTTTTTATAGATAATATATTTAGATTTACACAGGCCGGCTCTGAAGTATCCGCTCTTCTGGGGCGTATGCCTTCAGCCGTTGGATATCAGCCGACGCTTGCAACGGAGATGGGTGCTCTTCAGGAGCGTATAACATCTACTAAAAAAGGTTCAATTACATCAGTTCAGGCTGTTTATGTGCCTGCTGATGATCTTACTGATCCGGCTCCCGCTACAACTTTTGCTCATCTTGACGCTACTACGGTTTTGGACCGTTCAATCGCTTCTCTTGGTCTATATCCTGCTGTGGATCCGCTTAACTCAACCAGCCGAATTCTTGCACCTGAAATTGTTGGTAAAGAGCATTATGAGGTAGCCAGGGCAGTACAGCAAATGCTTCAGCGATACAAGGAGCTTCAGGATATCATCGCAATTATGGGTATGGATGAGCTTTCTGAAGAGGACAAGCTAACTGTTGCCAGAGCCAGAAAGCTTCAACGTTTCCTTTCTCAGCCGTTCTCTGTTGCTGAGCAGTTTACAGGCATGGAGGGTAAATATGTTCCTCTTTCCGAAACAATAAGAGGATTTAAGGAGATTATTGAGGGACGCCATGATGATCTTCCGGAATCTGCGTTTCTATTTGCCGGTACGATTGATGACGTTGTGAAAAAGGCAAAGGGGTGAATTAATTGTCTGCCTTTCATTTGCAGGTTATTACTTTAGATGGAGTTAGCTTTGACGGCGATGTGGAAAAACTCATTGTAAGGACCACGGAAGGTGAGGTATGTATATTAGCTAAGCATATCGATTACGTGGCTCCCCTTGGAATGGGCGAGGCAAAAGTTGTTACTGATTCAGACATACGTTCTGCAGCGTGTATAGGAGGGCTTCTCATCGTGTCCTGCGGAGAGGTAAAGCTTGCGCCAACCACCTTTGAGTGGGCTGAGGACATTGATATAAAAAGAGCAGAGGCAGCCCAAAAAGCCGCCGAGGAAATTATAGAAAAAAAGGATCAGATTTCACCTGTTGCCTTGTCAGCTGCCGAAGCCAAACTTAGAAGAGCACTTGTAAGACAAAGTGTGGCAAAGGCGGTTAAATGATTGATATAACACGTTATAGAGAAAATCAGCTTAAAAATTTAATAGCACAGTCTGTCATAAACTAAGAAAAACGCTATGCATAAGGTTTGTCCATATGCATAGCGTTTTTTAGTTAGACACAAATTAAAAATTTAATTACCCGTAAAGTACTTCTGCGAGGCAATCGGCAAAATACTTTATTGCGTTGCTTGCCTCAGTAAGAGTGTTTCCGTTGCAGCCTACCTCTACAATAATAGAACCTGTAGTGGCATGCTGATTATAACGGTATTTTGTTATATTTAACGGTCGGGCAAGAGTTGGGTATTTTTCGTTCATAACACTTTGAATTTTTAGTGCAAAGGAAAGATTTTCTTCCCACTTATCATGGGATAACCCAGAGCCATTTGTTCCAACTACAAGCATTATCTGTGCGCATGGAGTATCTCCTATATCTGCAATCGTCTTATATACCGTCCCGTCCTCGTCCTCCATAGCGTCCCTGTGTAAATCAATTACAATTTTTATATTTTCGTTTTTTTCTACAGCAGAGAATATACCTGCAGCAGCATTTGAATATGAATCATTATAGTTTGGGTAATCATAAAGGGTTTCGTCATGGGTAACCGTTATATTCTTTTTTTCTAACTCCTCTTCAAGGATGCTTCCGATCTTTACTACATTATAATTTTTGTCTAATGTCCTGTAATGGTCGGACTCCTCATATATATTGCCGTCTGAAGGTGAATATGCTTCGCTTCCGTGGGTGTGGACTATCAAAACCTCTGCTCCGTCATTAGCTGAAAACCCAAGCTCTTTTGATAACAATGATTCCACATCAATAGTATAATCTGTTGTATTTTTTATAGTTATATAATCCGCTGAATAGCTTTTATCCTGCGCTTCATAATTATCTGTCGTAGGAGCAGAATTTTTATTTTCCTCATTCGAGTTCGCTTCAGGTACAGAGAGGGTAGTTGTGTCCGTTAGTGAAATTCGATTGTTTTCCGTTCCGTTTGTACAATTAATCCCAGTTGATTCTTTAGATTTTTCATGGTCAAAAGATAACGGAAACTCAAGTTCAACGGGGAACACAGGTCTGTCAGTATAACTGCCAAATTCCATTTGTATTATTTTGTACGGAATTGAGATTCCATCAATATTCCAGCTTGACGCAAATGAAGAAAAATTAATATTTTCCGACGCAATTTTCAATACACAGCAAGTAAATGCAATAATTGCAAGCTTTCCGGCGGAAGATACATATATACTTTTTCTTATAAACTTAAATGATTTTCCCATCCTTTGTTCCTCCGAAATTCTTTCTATGTACATGATATAAATGTCAACGTAAAAATATGAATTCAAAACTTTGTTAAAAAATATTTTATAATAGATATTTACATTTATAAAAAAATGGATTATAATTTTCATATCGTTGATTATGTGGAGGTGAAAACAGTGACATTTACATATTATCCGAAGGGCGTGTGCTCAAGGCAGTATGATATTGAGATTGAGGACGGCGTTATCAAAGATTTGAAGGTAGTTGGTGGTTGCAACGGTAATTTGAAGGGCATTTCTGCGCTTCTTAAAGGAAAAAAGGCTGAGGAGATTATCCCTGTTATTCGTGGTACTACCTGTGGTATGAAGCCAACTTCTTGCCCTGACCAGATCTCATATGCCCTTGAGGAGGCACTGAAGGCGGAACAGGCTCAGAAGTAATTGCTAGCTTTAGCGATTTGTTTTGTGGATTATTTGGATTGTGAAGTGATATAGTAGATGAAATATACTACTGTCATT
>CALWYM010000036.1 GCA_944385775.1 uncultured Oscillospiraceae bacterium
AAATAGTACCGCCGGTCATTGTAAAGCTGCCTCCGGAAGCGACAGTCACCGGCGCAGCAGTTTCCAGAGTTCCACTTTCAAAAATTACTGATGCACTAGGACCAATATTCAAAATGTTTCTTTTAAACATAAAGGTCGAAACATTTTCCTGAACAATAGCGCCGCTTTGCTCCTCAGAAGTATCACGGATAGTAAGAGTTGCGCCATCCTCTACCACAATCACATCGTCTAAAGGTGAGGTTGTTGTGGAAATAATACGATAACCGTTAAGGTCCAGAGTAACAGTTTTACCTGTGGGAACGGTTACAAAACCTGTTCCGTCAACTCCGTCTGTCAAAGTTATATCGGTCACAAGTTTTACGCTAATTGCCCCGTCTTCATTGAGAGCGGACTCAAGATCATCAAATGTTGTGATCTCACCCGTGTAATCAGCAAGTGCCGCGGTTGGCAAAATGGTAATTGTTATCACTAGCGCAAGCAAAATGCTCCAAATACACATTCGTTTTTTGTACATTTTTCTTCCTCCTGTTCTTTTTTTATTAATATTACTTTCAAACACAAATTATGGTAATTTGAATGCCTTCTGCAATGGATACGTAGGGAAAATATCTCATCATTAGATGTAATATACATATTCCCATACATACCCAGTTACCTATTTTTATCTTATCACTGCATAAAGAAAAATACAAGTATTGTGTTATTTTTTGACATAAAAAATTGGTTTAGCAATGTTAGCATATGCAGGTCAGAATCTGAAGCGTATCGAAAATTTGAAAATAAAAAAGACTTGAAACAACAGTTTCAAGTCTTTTTTCACTCTATCGAGTTGGTGGAGACGGTCGGGATCGAACCGATGACCTCTTGAATGCCATTCAAGCGCTCTCCCAGCTGAGCTACGCCCCCGTAACGCGTAAACTTAAGCTACTTGAATATGTTATCACGGCAATAAAAAAATGTCAAGAGAGAAATTATAAAAAAGCTGATTTTTTTTAAAAATACCCATAGCTTTTTATCTTGAATAAATTAAGCTCGGTATGCTAAAATATTTCTTGTCGGGAAAATTATTCCTGGCAGGAGGTTTGTTAATGGATATATCAGCAATAATTAGCCGGGAGCTCTCCAAGCCGAAGGAGTATGTGGAAAATGTTATCAGACTGCTTGATGAAGGCAATACCATACCGTTTATTGCCCGTTATCGTAAGGAACTTCACGGGGCTATGGACGATACAGCGTTGAGGACGCTTGAAACAAGACTTGCTTACCTTAGAAATCTTGAGGACAGGCAGAAAACTGTTTTGGAATCAATAGAGAGTCAAGGTAAGCTTACTGATGAGATAAAAGGAAAAGTCCTAAATGCCGCTACTCTTTCAGAGCTGGAGGATATTTACCGCCCATACAAGCAGAAGCGCAGAACAAGAGCAACTATAGCCAAGGAAAAAGGACTTGAGCCGCTGGCGGAGCTTATTATGAAGCAGGATAAAAAAGGTCCTCAGCTTACTATAATGGCAGAAAAATATATTAATCCGTCACTAAATGTAAACACTGCAGAGGAAGCCCTTGCAGGTGCAGGGGATATAATAGCCGAGAACATAAGCGATGATGCCGATATAAGAAAGTCTATGAAGGAGCTTATATCAAAATCTGGCAGCATACACTCCGAAGCAGCCACGGAGGAAGATTCGGTATACAGAAATTATTATAATTTTACTCAGAGTGTAAGTAAAATCCACAGTTACCAGGTGCTGGCTATAAATAGGGGAGAAAAGGAAAAGTTCCTTAAGGTCAGTCTTGAGCTTGACCAGGATAGGGCACTTGAAATTATTAAGAAAAAAGTGATAGTACCTTATTCAACATATAAAAGCTATCTTGAGGCTGTCAGCAATGACGCCTACACCAGGCTGATTTTTCCGTCAATTGAGAGAGAAATCCGTTCTGAACTTACTGAAAAAGCCGACGAAGGTGCTATTGAGCAGTTTGCCAACAATCTTAAGCCCCTTATTATGCAGCCGCCTGTTAAGGGTAAGGTGACCATGGGTCTGGACCCGGGATACCGCATGGGCTGCAAGGTTGCAGTAGTAGATGAGACTGGTAAAGTTCTTGATACAACAGTGGTTTACCCAACCTATGGTGAAAAGCAAAAGCGTGAGGCAATTTCAAAGCTTGCAGTTCTTATAAGAAAATATAATGTTGAGCATATCGCCATTGGTAATGGAACGGCCAGCAGGGAGACAGAACAGATGACTGCAGAGCTTATACACGAGGAAAACCAAAAGGGAGCAAACCTTAGCTACGCAATAGTTTCCGAGGCAGGCGCATCCGTGTACTCAGCCAGTAAGCTTGGCGCCGAGGAATTTCCGCAGTTTGACGTTAATCTGCGTTCCGCAGTTTCAATTGCCAGAAGGCTTCAGGACCCTATGGCAGAGCTTGTAAAGATTGAGCCGAAAGCCATTGGAGTCGGTCAGTACCAGCATGATATGCCGGAAAAGCAGCTTGACAGCGCATTATCAGCAGTTGTTGAAGACTGCGTAAACTCAGTGGGTGTTGACGTTAATACTGCTTCCCCGTCACTGCTTTCCAGAGTTTCCGGACTTAATGCTACTACATCAAAAAATATCGTGGCGTACAGGGAGGAAAACGGTAAGTTTACATCGAGAAGTCAGCTGCTGAAAGTTCCAAAGCTTGGACCAAAGGCATATCAGCAGTGTGCCGGCTTTTTAAGGGTTCCAGACAGCAAAAATGTTCTCGATAATACTGCGGTCCACCCTGAATCCTACGAGGCGTCGAAAAAGCTTCTCACGCTTTTGGGCAAAACTGAAAATGACGTCAAAAACGGCAATATGCGGGAGCTGGACAAGACGGTTAGAGTCTATGGTGCGGAAAAACTTGCCACTGAGATTGGTATTGGTGTGCCGACCCTTATGGATATTGTGTCTGAACTTAAAAAGCCGGGCAGGGATATTCGTGACAGTTTACCAAAGCCCATACTTCGGACAGATGTGCTGGATATAAAGGATTTAAAGCCTGGAATGAAGCTTATGGGAACTGTTAGAAACGTAATTGATTTTGGAGCCTTTGTAGATATAGGTGTTCACCAAGACGGACTTGTCCACGTATCTGAGATTTCCACAAAATTTATTAGGCATCCATCTGAGGTGCTCAGCGTGGGTGATATTGTAAATGTTGTTGTGCTGAGTGTGGATGAAAAGAAAAAGAGGATAAGTCTGTCAATTAAGCAGGCGTAAAGAGAAAGCAGGTGTGAGTTTCAGTCACACCTGCTTTTAATATTCGGTTTCAAAAGAATGGAGGTTATTATTCATAGCTTTCGTGTACCAGCTTGGAATGGGATTTTCCATATTATCATACCAGCTCAGTATATCTTTTGCCTGATTTAACATTATTTGGATCTGCTTAGATCCATAAGGAATTGCCCAGCAAATTGAGCCTAAGGTGTTGCTGCTAATATAAAGAGCAAGCAGTTCCCAAAAAACCATGGGTATGTCGTTACAAAAATATCCGTTTACCATTCCGGCGGCAAACAGAGGGGAAACCTCCGCACACCACACAATGCGGTTAAATTCTTCCCACGGGTCTCCGAAATCATCTCTGTTAAAGTCAATAATATAAAGCTTTCCGTCATCGCCTATCATCATGTTGCCAATATGATAGTCTCCGTGCTGATAGGTTTGAGGGCGACCGTGAAGCAGGTGCCTGTGTGAATTAATATAATTTATAAAGTTTTGTCCGTTTTCGTACTTGGTAGCACATTCTTCATACATTTTGATTTTGCGGTCTGCTTTGAGGTTAAAATAGGTTTCCCAGTCCTCCGTTTCTACAGGAGCAGGGATTTCATGGATTTTCTTTAGAAATTGCCCTGACTGATAGCCATAAGAATACTGTTCGCAATCTGTCATGTTATGGACTGCATCTATTGCGTCAATACCATCTATCCATGTTTGAACGGAGTAAACACACTCATCGGATATACCAAACTCCAGAGGTCTGCAAATCGGTACGCCCAAAGCAGCCACCGTTTTCATATGCTCATATTCATTTTTCTTTCTCTCATACTGCGTTATAGGGGATACTCGAAGAAGAAATTTATTTCCCTTACTGTCGGCGGCACAGTATTTTTTATCTTCAGACCAGCCTTTTTCAATCAGTTTCAATGTTTCAAACTTATATTGCACAGAATACACCTCCATTTATACGGAGACTGGCGAGGCTACCAAATAATAGCCTTTTCACCGTTTTCAGTAAGAAATTCATTCACAGCAGAAAAGGGCTTGCTGCCGAAAAAACCCCTGTAAGCTGAAAGAGGACTTGGATGAGCGGAATAAATAAATTTTCTCGGCGCCTGCTTTGCACTATATTTTTCAAGCCTTTGTCCCATATTGTGGGCATCGTTACCCCAAAGTATGAAACACAGAGGGTATGGACTTTTTTCGTTAAGCTCGGACAATACCTCTGCGCCGAAGCCATTCCAAAATCTTTTGTGAGAACCGGGCTTTCCGGCTTCAACAGTCAAAGTGGTATTAATCAGCAAGACGCCCTGGAAAGCCCATGAGGAAAGGTCACCTCCGTATGTAGCCGATTCACTGCCTGTATCGTCATTTATTTCCTTATAGATATTTTTAAGGCTCGGAGGTAGCTTTGTACCGTATGGCACAGAGAAAGCAAGACCCATTGCGTGTTCGTGGTTTGGGTAGGGGTCCTGACCACTTATTACAACCCTTGTTTTTTCAAAGGGGCAAAGAGCAAACGCTTTAAAAATGTTGTTTTTATCTGGATTAATAGTTTTTTCATTATATTCGCTAGTAAGGAAATTATCAAGAAATTTGTATTTATCCAAATCTCTTTCCATTACGGATTGAATAACCTTACTCCATGTCGGCGAGCTCTCAGAAAGACAGCTTAGAGCGTTTTCAAGAACTCCGTTTGATAAAATAAGCATTTTACCACCTCTTTTACTTAAAAGATTACCATAAAATACTTTAGCTGTAAACAGCATTATATAAATAGAATAAATATGAATAACTTGTTAGGAAAAAAATTTTGTTTTTTGTTAAAAATGATTGAACAATGAATTGCATTGTGATATAATAGTCAAGGTTCTGAGGAGAACTTCAGAGCTTGTGGGACTTTTTTAGGAGTGGTTAACCTAAAGAGGATTATTTAACAGGAGGTGAAACCGTAAATTATTTTAAATTAATCAAAGGAGATATTCTATGGGAATAGGTACAATGGAGCTCGTAGTAATGCTAGTGGTAGCATTTCTTGTGCTTGGACCTGAGAGGATGGTTACATATGCCAGAAAGCTTGGTAGATTCCTCAGAATAGTTAAGATTTATCTTGGCTCAATGACAGAGGATTTGAGAGAGACTGTAATAGAACCTCTTGAAGAACTGCAGGAGCCCCTTAAGGAAATGACCAAACCTTTAACGGATCTTACAAAAGAAACTGAGGCTACTGTAAGCGGCATAAAGAGAACTATCAATAAGGATGCCTCCACAGCGAAAAAGACTGCTGAAATTACTGATAACTCTGCTGAAACAGAAGCGGAGGATGAAGAGCTCGAAATGGCAGAACTTGTTGAAGAAGTTTCGGATTCTCCGAGCATCAAAGCTGACGTAGATGACGCTGGTGACGGGACCGAAGAAGCGGATCTTGTAAAGACCGCAAAATAAGAAAAGAGGTATTTATAATGGGAAAAGTTGGAACACTTGAAATGCTTGTTATCCTGGTAGTTGTTTTGATTATCTTTGGACCTAAGCAGCTTCCAAAGCTGGGTAAGACTATCGGAAATACCATAAGTTCTTTTAAACAGGGACTTGAGGATGACGGCGATAAGGAGAAAGAGAATAAGCCTGAGGACAAGCCGGAGGAGACAGCTGAGGCTGAGTCCAAGACTGAAAATAGTGCTGAGAATAAGTAATTTGGGTGGCATAGATGGCTGATAAGAAAAATGGAAAGCGTAAAAGCAATCCTAATAAAGAAATGACGCTGTGGGGGCATTTGGGTGAACTGAGAACATGTGTGTTTATCAGTATCGGTACATTCCTCATAGCGACTGTTGTCAGCTATTCCTTCGCAGACACTCTGACGCAGCAGGCAATCAGTCATGCTGATGGGTATATTTTTATTCAGACAGGCGTGGCTGAGCTTATGGGACAGTACATAAAGGTATCCGTACTTAGTGGACTTGTTATTTCGCTGCCGATAATTGCATGGCAGTTATATAAGTTCGTTGGACCGGGACTTACGAAGTCGGAGGAAGCAAAATTCCTCTCTGTCCTTATAGGCGGACTTGCCCTTTTTGCGGTGGGTTGTGTCTTTGCATATAAGCTGGTTATCCCATTTACGCTTCAGTTTTTCAGAAACATTAACACCATTGATGTAGAGGGACTTTACAGCATAAAGGAATATATAAGTTATTTGACCATGCTTATGTTTTCATTTGGTGTAATATTTGAGATACCGGTGGTTGTTGCGCTTCTGACGTGGATTGGTTTTCTCAAGCCCCAGTGGATGAAAGCCAGCAGAAGGATTGTTATTGTCATTTGCGTTGTTATAGGCGCTGTAATTACTCCTCCTGATGTGGTAAGCCAGACTACGGTGGCAGTACCGATGATTCTTCTGTATGAGGTTGGTATAGTGATATGCAGTGTCATATATAAGTCCAGACCTCACGATGAAGATGAAGAGGAAGAGAAAACAAAAAAGCCGAAAAGCAAGCAGGCTGAGAGATGGGCCGCTGCTAAACGCATAGTTGACATACAGGATGCTGAGAAAAAGAAATAGAATTGTAGAAAAGTCCGCAGTCTTACGATATGACTGCGGACTTTCTGAAAGGAAACAATATGGCAATGAGAGAGTACCTTGAAAAAGGTTACTATATAAGGACAGTTCCTTCCTACATTGCTCAGCGATGTCTGGATCGAAAAAGTACTGCGGTTGATTGCAAGGTGTGCTCCGAAATTTGCCCAAAGGGCATATATCCTACCGGTAAACGCAAGAGACCTATATATGACCAATGTATAAAGTGCAATCTTTGTGCCGCTAACTGTCCTGCTAGATGCATAACTCCTGTATCTGGCGAAGTTGAAAGATTCCTTATGGCAGTTGAGGGAAAAACTCATTTTTCCGTTGGCTGTAACAGAGAAGACAATGAATACTCCCTTAATGTTGGTTGCCTTGCCAGTATTTCCTGGGAGCAGCTTGCCTATGCCGCTTTAAAAAACGGCGTGACTGTATCACTTAGGGAATGTGCTGGATGCGATAACGAAAAGAAAATAAGTCTTGTAAATGAGAATCTGAATAAGCTCCTTGAATTTCTTGGAGATGAGCTTTTTGACAAACGGGTAAAGATCCTGTATCCCGGTGACGAATATGAACTTCAGCCGGAAACCGTGTCAAGGAGACAGCTTTTTAATTTTTTCAATAACAATACCCTTGATAAGGTGTTTAAGGTTTTGCCCGAGCTGGATAACTCCGCAGACAGTCCGCTGTTTTTCAGGTATATGCTTCGTGATGCTGTAAGGGAATTTAAAAAATCTCCTGACGGGGAAAATTCAAAGTTCACCATGGGTATGCCACTTGTCAATTCCAAATGTTACGCCTGTGGGACCTGTGTTAACTCATGTCCGACTAAGGCAATTTCAATTATTAATAAAGAGGATACATTTACATTTGCAGTTGAGGTATTTAAGTGCACTCAGTGTGGTGTTTGCAAAGAAAAGTGCTGGACCAAAGCTATTGATAAAATTGCTCCAATGAAAGTTTCTCATTTGGGAAAGGTTGCTGTTGCAAAGCTCAAGCAGCACCGCTGCCCCCAATGTGGAAAGAATTTTTCCTATGAAACAGGATCAGAGCTTTGCCCATTGTGTGCAGCAAAAAAACGTGTTGCCGATAGAAAAAAAGCTCAAGCTGAGCAGACAGATTAAATATTTATATTACAAACTCCCCCATATTTATAAAAAGGGGAGTTTCTTTTTTTACACAATATCGTTATTTGATATTGACAAGGGAGAACCTATCATAGTATAATATCGATAAACGATATTATACATATTAAGGGGGGACATTAGGTGCCGCAGAAGTCTCTGGATAAGCTTACTGAACCCATGTTTTATGTGCTTATGGCTTTTGTTCATTCTTCCATGTGCGGAACTGAGGTAGCGGATTTTGTTTTTCAGCGAAGTTCAGGAGAGGTTAAAATTGGTCCTGCAACGTTATACACAATCCTGTCTAAATTTGAGGCGGTAAGTTATATTAAAGAAATAGATGTGGACGGGCGCAAGAGAACCTATGAAATAACTGACCGAGGCAGAGTGGCATATGCCGAGGAGATTATTCGCATTAAAAGAATGATACGAGATGCGGAAAAGGGGGAGATTATATGAGCGAAGAAAAGATTTATCACAGGCTGACGCCAAGACCTGTTTACGATATAGGCAGGGTAGAAGCATGGCTCGAGGGGCTTGCCGAGGAGGGGCTGTTCTTAACTTCAGACGGATTTTTTTGCGGTTTTGGCTCATTTGTAAAAAGGGAACCGGCAAAGGTCAGGTATCGATTTATATATAGCGGCAAAGCGTGGGACGAAAGACCTGAAGATGGGCTTACGGAGATTATGAACGAGTCCGGCTGGGAGTTTGTTGCTTCAAGGGGAAAATTTGACATATTTATGTCAAGAGATGAAAATGCGGTAGAGCCCAATACAGATCCTGAACTTGAGGCTATAACTTTTAAAAAGCTTAAAAACGATACTTACGGGCGAATTATTTACGTAATTGCAATGTCCATACTTTACCCTTTTTTTAGACACGGCTTTACTCCTGTGATGTCAATAGTTATGCTTGGAACTCCTACTTGGATACTGCTTGCTGTGCTTATGCTAACTTTCTATGTAAATATGATTGCAGAGGCAGTGTTTTATGCAAAAGCATACAGGAATTTAAAAAAGGGGAAAGAAGGATACAGGAGATATTACAAAAAGAAAAAGTTTGACTACACCAAGTATATGCATTTTGTAGATGCGACTCTTGTTATTGTATTTTTTCTTATTTTACTTATTTCCTGGAAAAGGGATTCTGAAAGTGAAGTTTCCTATGAGGACTACAAAGGCGATATACCATTTGCAACCTTTGATGAACTGGTAGGAGGGAAGTTTACAGATGACCTTTTTATGAAAGTAAAATCAAAAAGCGATATTCTTGCTCCTCAAATTGTGGAAATAAACAGCAATGGTTATGTAATTATGCCTGACGGACAAATAGTAAATTTTGGATTATACGTCAACTATATTGAAGCAAAAAATAACAAGATTGCCATGATGATAGCAAAGGAATATGAAAACTACGATAAGAGAAGGGGACTGGGTCACTATGAAAAGTTGCCTTCCCCTGATATATGCGCAGATTACATTTCAGTATATTCAAATGTATTTCCCACAATAATAATGGTGAAGGATAACATTATGGTCAGGGCGTACTATTATGCCCATTCAGGTGATTCGGACTATTTATCAATAGAGGACTTTTCAAGGGCAATGTACGATTCCTTAGGATAATAATAGCCGTCAGATGTAAGATTACATCTGACGGTTTTTCTTATTTCATAAGCGCCAGCTGATAAAATGCCACAGCGCTGGCTGCTGCCACATTAAGGGAGTCTACTCCGTGGGTCATTGGAATTTTGACTGTATAATCACAATTTGAAATAGTTTCAGCGGCAAGCCCGTCTCCCTCCGTACCCAAAACAATGGCAAGCTTATCAATAAAACGAAGGACCGGGTCACTAATGGAGATTGAATCATCTTTCAGCGCCAGTGCAGCGGTTTTAAATCCATAGCTATGGAGAATATCCTGCCACGAAATGCCATCAGGAATATACGTCCATGGCACCTGAAAAACGGTACCCATGCTTACACGGGAAGAGCGCCTGTATAATGGATCGCTACAAGCTCTTGTAAGAAGAACTGTGTTAACTCCAAGGGCAGCCGCAGAACGAAAAATTGCGCCTACGTTTGTGGGGTTCATAACATTTTCTAAAACTGCGACTCTGGAGGAATGAGGTAAAATTTCCTCAAGCTTTGGTAGAGTGGGG
>CALWYM010000037.1 GCA_944385775.1 uncultured Oscillospiraceae bacterium
AGACAACAGCCGGTTCTGTCATTGACGCGGTGAAGCCCACCTTTGATGGTAACAAGGACGAGGAAGGCAACGATATAACAGCCGGCGGCGAGCCCTGGTTTGTGGTCTATGACAGCGAGGACGCGGTAAAGGCCAAGTACAACAACCTGAAAAGCGCTCTTAGCGGTGCAGCCTCCGGTGATACAGTTGTAATGGGCAAGGACGTCGTTGTCACCGACGAAGGTCTTGTCGACTACGGCGACGCTGCTATTAAGGTTCCCGAAGGTGTAACCCTGGACGGCAACGGGCTTACCATTACCGCTGAGGGTTGGACAAGCACAAATAAGTTCCACATTATCGGCGTCAGCGAAACCGATGAGGGCACCACCACAACAATTAAGAACCTGAACATTGTGGGCAATGCCAGCACCAAGTCCGGTATCCATGCCTATATGTGCGAGGGAACCGTAGAAATCAGCGGTGTTGATATTAAAGACTGCGGCAACGCTGCGGTTCAGGTAAACGGCTCCGAAGTCGAATCCGACGGTCTTACCACCAGCGGCAATACCTGGGGCGCTGTCAATGTAGACAAGGGCAGCGGAGTTGACACCACCGCTTCATTTACCGTGGGAGAAGGCTGCGAATTTGCCGAGCCCCTCAAGGTATGGACTGAGCTCACAAATGAGGAAAACGGTGAAACCGAGCCTGTTACCGTTCCCGAGACATGGAAGCCAGTACTTGGCAGCACCACCACTGCCTACGCTCCGGAGGATTCTCTTACCCAGCAGGTAGTTAAAAACGAGACCACCGAGGTTTATTATCAGACTCTCCAGGACGCTATCGCAAACGCAGCTTCCGGCGACAGCCTGTATGTTGCCCCCGGCACATATGAGATTTCCGACGCTGTCGTACTTAATAAAAAGCTGACTATCCGCGGTTCCGAAGAAAAAACCGTTATTGTCGGTACATACAAGCAGGACGATGGCAACGGTCTGTTTACCTTTACAGGCGGCAGCGAGGGCAGTGTCCTGAAAGATATGACAATCGAGTACAAGGACTCCGGCTCACAGCAGGCGGCTGTGTACTTTGATTACGGTTTCACCGGTGGTTCCGAGACTGATGTCACCAAAATTCAGAATGTCCACTTTATCGGCGGCGATGATTTGGATAGCATTGGCGGTTCAATAGCCATTTCCTCCACCTATACCACAGGCGGCTACGTGGAGGTTACCGGGTGCACCATTGAAAACTTCAAGTACGGTATGTACTTCAATGCAATTCACCATTTGACAGTCTCTGATAACGTTATTGACGGCACATCGTATAATGCCATCAATATTGCCGGTGACGGTGAAGTTCCGTGCTCCGACATTACCATCGAGGGCAATACCCTTACCAATATCTCCAACGCAGGTTATGAGTATGATGAGTATTCAAGCGGTATTCGTGTTGGTACAAATTCTGATAATATCGCTGTTGAAAATAACGACATTACCATGCTCAACGATAAAACAGGAGTCTATTTTGACCCTGTCAGCGAAGGCGACGAGAATCCGCGCTACATTGTGACCATAGTAGTCGATGGCGAACAGGTTGGACAATATGTTGTCACTGACGGCAAGTTCACTCTGCCGGCTGCTCCCGTTAATGACGGATATGTATTCGGAAGCTGGTATGACGGTGAGGATAACTACTACGCCGAGGGAGACGAAGCCACTATTACCGGAGATACTGTCTTTACCGCTTTGTGGATTACAAATAGTTCCTCCGGCAGCAATGGGTATTCCGTCACTGTTTCCGGAACCGTTAACGGCACTGTAACCGTATCTCCTGCAAACGCAGCTTCCGGTTCCACTGTGACAGTTACCGTCACTCCTAACGCCGGCTACGTTCTTAACGTACTTACCGTAAAGGATTCCTTTGGCAATACCGTGACTGTAACCGGAGCAAACGGCAAATATACCTTTAAGATGCCAAGCACATCAGTTACCGTAACAGCAACCTTCACCGACGCTGTCAGCGTTCTGCCCTTCACCGATGTGGCAACAACTGACTGGTTCTATGAGGCTGTTAAGTATTCCTATGAAAACGGCATGATGAACGGCATCGGAGATAACCTCTTTGCCCCTAACGCCACTGTGACCCGCTGCATGATTGCTCAGGTTCTTTATAACCTTGAGGGCAGACCTGCTGCCGGCAGCGGCGTGTTCACCGATGTTGCATCTGACCAGTGGTACGCCAATGCCGTTAACTGGGCGGCAGCCAACGGCATTGTGGGCGGCTACGGCGACGGCACCTTCGGTCCCGAGGACAACATTACCCGTGAGCAGATGGCGCAGATTCTGTATAACTACGCCGCTTTCAAGGGCTATGACGTCATGCCTCAGGGCGACCTTACAGTATTTGTAGACAGAGCTGAGGTTTCAGAATGGGCAGTGTCCGCCGTCAGGTGGACTGTGGGTAACGGTCTGCTTCAGGGCTATAACGGAAGCCTTGCTCCTACCGGTACCGCTACCCGCGGCGAAGTTGCTAAGATTCTTATGAACTTCTGCGAGACCATAGCAAAGTAAATCTCTTAGCCTGAAATAAAAAGAGGCGCTCCCTTAAAGGGGAGCGTCTCTTTTTTATTTTTGCCGAAATAACAAAGGGGTTACCTTATTCCCCGCTTTTTCATCTCCTCCACTGTATTTCTGTAATAAACGTCAAGCTCACCGGTGTAGTTTTCCTTCCATGGCTTATTTCTGCCGCAATAGTGGATTATAACGGTGTTTTTCCAAACCCAGTCCATAATCTCGTCTCTTTCAAAGGGCCAACGAAGGTACAGCATACGTTCCGTCATGTTATACACAAGGGGGTCAAGGGAGTATATTCTTTTCCCGTACAGACCGCTTATAATATCCTGATCCGGCAGCAAAAGCCTGTTCTTTCGCTCTCTTATGTACTGAAAAACCGCGCTGTAATCTTGGTTTTTCCTCAAAAGCTCAAGATTCATCAGCATAACGCCGGAATTAATATATGGCGCCTTTTCCTCAAGGTCAAGACGCAGCTCATTAAGCTTTGTCATAACCTTTCCCGTGTGGGAGGCTGCGGCAAAGTAATACTGACCCATATCAAGACCGTAAAGCTCGCAAAGAGAACCTTTTACGATAATATCCGGGTCAAGATACAGTATCCTGTCCATGTCCCGGGGCAGGTATTTTGAGGCAAAAATCCTGTAATACATCTCCCTGGGATAACGGGAGGATACTGGCGCTCCCTGAAGCTCCGCCTCCCCCACCTCAATAAGGCGCACCGATCCCCTGCCGGAAAGCACTTTCTCCGTCTCCCTCAAATCCTCAATCTTAAGGGATGAGTGAAGGATATACACATGTACTCTTTCGTCAGGATTTGACTTTAGCAGTGAATAAAGCATGACATTCATGTAAGGCACATAGTTTTTGTCAACAGTAAGGAGAAGATTCATGGCGTCCTCCTGATTTTACACAATATAGCTTTTATTTACCACCTGATTTTCAACTGAAGATAAACAAATTAAAGTTTTCGCATAATATCCCGGCGCATACGCTGGATAATCCGCTTTTCAAGGCGGCTTATGTAGCTTTGTGAAATGCCCAGAATATCGGCGACTTCCTTCTGGGTCCGCTCCTCGCCGCCCTCCAGACCAAACCGCAACGTGATTATCTCCCGTTCCCTTTTTGAAAGATGCTCCAGCGCCTGGCGCAGCAGCATTCTGTCAACGTCGTCCTCTATGGGCTCCAGCACTGTGTCACCCTCAGTTCCCAGAATATCCCCCAAAAGCAGCTCGTTTCCGTCATAATCGGCGCTCAGCGGCTCGAATATGGACACCTCTGTACGGCGGGAACGGTTTTTCCGTAAAAACATAAGTATTTCGTTTTCAATGCACCGGCTGGCATAGGTGGCAAGGCGGATATTTTTCCCCGTGTCAAAGGTATTAACCGCCTTGATAAGCCCGATTGTGCCTATGCTTATCAGGTCCTCAAGACCTGCCGCCGGGCTGTCAAATCTTCTGGCTATGTAAACCACAAGACGGAGATTGTGCTCGATAAGCTTCTGCCTTGCCGACTCATCGCCTTTTGCAAGCGCCTCAAGAGCAGCCTGCTCCTCCTCCCTTGTAAGAGGCGGCGGAAGGGATTCTCCCGTTATGTAGTACAGGCTGTTTCCCTTAAAAAGCCGGGCAAGAAGCCATTTTATTCTGTAAAATAAAAGTAATTTCATTTTTATCCTCCCTGAGTAAGGGCGCTGTACCCCCTTTCGTCCCGTCCAAGCTCATCGGTTATGGCAATTATCATTTTCTCGCTGCGCCCGGAAAGCTCCGAACCGTCAGGATAAAAGGCCAAAAGCAGCCCTCCGCCTCCCACTGCCCTGTACGGCACAAGACAAAAGGGCGGTCCCCCAAGACGGCGCAGCGCTTCACCCGGGTCTGTAAAACGGCAAAGGATATTTCTTGTCTCCCTGTCAAAAAGGGGCAGCACAGCCTCTTTTCTGCAAACAGTTACGGGAAGCCCTGTCACCGGGTCGCAAAGGGTGTTTCCTGTGTCTCTCAGGGTCGTCAGCGTCACCTTTCGTCCTTTCAGCCAAATCGTAAGAGGCGCGAGCTCACCTCTGACCCGATGGGCAGCCGCCCCTTTAAGGGCACGGAGGAGCAGTATTCCCAGAATAAAAAGGACCCACACTCCGGCGCCGCTGCGCCACACCGCGGCAACAAAGCCCCCCAGCGCCATGGAAGCCACAAGGAAAACCGCCGCAGCTCCCCAGCTTCCCAGAGCGGCAAAGCCCACAATGGAGCCTATCGCGCCCTTTACCGCAAGGCTGCGGAGAAATCCTCCGAAAATTTCCGCCGCAAGCCCGTAAAGCCCTCCCAAAAAAGCCGCAAGAAGAATCCTTTTCCCGCGGACAGTCCCGCCGGTAAGCCCTCCGGTCGCCCACAAAAGAAGAAAGTCCGCTAGAAAATTTTTAAAAAATACCTCGTCTGCGTAAACTGTGTATATTGCCCTCGCCTCCTTTTAAGTATGGCAATATTATAGTCCCCATGCCCCGGCAAACTACGTCGGAATAGGAGGAGAAAAAATTTTTGTGGACAGGTGGGCTTTACAGATGATAAAATTATCTCACATAAATCGGGAAAGGAGCGGAAAATTTTATGCAGGCGGCTTGGAACGGTTCCCTTGCCCTGAGCGGTGAGAGGAAAATACAGTGGTACTGGGGCTTTATGCCCCTTTTGGGGATTATAGAAAGGGAATTTCAGAGGGAAAAGCCCTTTGCCTGGATAAAAATAGCCGCCTCACTGCCCCTGGGCGGAAAAAGCGCCTGCCTGTGCAGGCTTCTTACGGCAGGGGGAGCACAGCTACGCATTGCCGCCTACGACAGGGAGTGCACCGAAAGTGACGTTGCAGCGGCTCTTTCCCGGGGTGACTGTCAGGTGTTTTACTGTTCCTCACCCTCTGAGGGGCAGTATGAAAAATGTCTGGACGAGGCTCTTGGCTTCAGACCCCACCTTATAATGGACAGCGGCGGTGCTTTGCTGTGCCGGCTGCTTAACGGCGGCTACGAGCTTTTTGAAAACATTATAGGCGGCTGGGAAACCACCGCACCAGACTTAGACCTTGTCTGCGGAAGGGATATTTCCTTTCCCATGGTAAATATTACCTCGTCACGGTGTATAAGCCTGCTTCATCAGCCATGGCAGGACGCCCGTGGCAGCTGGGAGCGTTTTTTAAGTCTCACCGGTCTTTCTCTTTCAGGAAGGGAGGTTGTGGTGGCAGGGTACGGTTACAGGGGTCGTTCCATGGCGCTGTGGGCAAGGGAGCTGGGGGCAAAGGTCACGGTGACTGAGCATGACCCGGTACGTGCCCTTCAGGCTCTGGCCGAGGGCTGCGGAGTGATGACTATGGAAAACGCCGCTCCCATGGGTGATATTTTCGTTGCCGCGGCAGGCAGGAAAAACCTTATCTCCTCTGAGCATATGGAGAAGATGAAAGAAGACGCTATTTTGTGGGATTTAATGCCGGCAGTCCGCCAGATTGACATTGAGTGGCTCCGCTCCGCCGCCGTATCGGTAAGCTCCGGGGGAGACAGAAACAGAGTTCGGAGCTTCCGTCTTTCTGAGGGAAAGCGGCTTTTTCTGCTGCTGTTTCTTGAGGAGCCTTTCCCGGGCGAGGAGTACCCCAGGGAATACGGTGAAGTCAGCATAGCCCTTCAGGCTCTTACCGCAAGGCACCTGATAGCGCGCCGTGGGGAGCTTTCCTCCGGGCTTATCTCCATGCCTGAGGAGCTTGACAGAAAGGCGGCAGCGTTAAAGCTTGCCTCCATGGGCGTGGAAATGGGCGAAAGCACCGTCGAAACCCGGGACCTTTCAGGAGAGAAAAAGCATTTTGATACCGAGGAATAAAAAAGAGGAAGGCAAAAAAGCCTTCCTCTTATGATTTTTCAGTAGGAAAAATCCGGACTTATGCCGTATTTTTTCATGTACCGCCAAAGAGTTGTCTTACTGATACCCAGCTCCGCAGCCACCTTTTCACGGCTGCCGCCGTGCTTTTTAAGAAGTGCCGTCAGCTCCTCGGCCTTCGGGTCACGGTAAGCGCCCCCGTCGCCAGGGGACTGCATTTTGGGCACCACCTGCTCAATCTGCCGGCGGAGAAAGTCCTCGCTTATGCTGCGCCGCTCCGTAAGAAGCAAAACCCTTTCGCAGGTCGCGCTTATCTGGTTTAGGTTTCCCGGCCAGTCGTACTTTTCCGCGTAGGTCTTCGCCCCCTGGGACAATGTAACATGACGGTGATAGACCCGCTCCCACTCGTCCATATAAAAGTCAAGCCAGCCCAGAACGTCCTCCTTGCGCTTTTTAAGGGGTTCCAGCTCAAAGTTTAACACGCTGAGCATATAATACAAATCTCCGCGGAATGTGCCGTTCTCCACCTTAGAGACGAGATTTTTCGTGGTGGAGGCTATAATCCTTACGGAAATGGTGGTGGGAAGGCGCCACCAGAGCGATTTTTTCCTTATGGGCAGATATTCTCTTTACAAGCATTCCCAGCTCCTGAAGACTGGTTTTAAGTTTTACCAGAGGCAGCCGTGACTTTTTCCTGACAATCTGGGCATAGTAACCTCTTGCGATAACAAGATCGCAGCCTCCGTCCTCCACAAGGCGAAGCTGCTCCTCCACCTGGTCCTGGGGCACAAAAACAGATCCTACTATGTTTTCAGTTTAACCGTATACTTCCCCGAAGTCAACAAAAAACCGCCAAGGACCGGGAAAGGTTTACGCCTTTCCCGGTCCTTGACAAGTGAACTGACAGATCAAATATATAGGAAAATTAGGAGAATTCTTAATTATCTTCCGATTTTAATGCCGGTAAGATGCTCATAGTACTTAGCAATAGCGGAGTGGTCGCTGGAGCCGCAGCCCTCGTTGTGGAGCCACTGGAGAATCTCCTGAACGGCAGCGGTCATAGGAACAGGAGCGCCTACTGCATGAGCACAGTCAAGAGCATTGTTAAGGTCCTTGATGTGAAGGTCAATTCTGAAGCCCGGCTTGTCGTTGCCCTCAATCATCATAGGTGCCTTTGCGTTCATAACATTGGAACCTGCAAGACCGCCCTTAATTGCCTCGAATACGAGCTGAGGCTCAACGCCTGCCTTCTGGGCAAGGGTAAGTGCCTCTGCAAGAGCCTGAATGTTGCAGGCGACGCAGATCTGGTTTGCAAGCTTTGCGGTATTACCTGCGCCTACTTCGCCGCAGCGGACAACGCTGGCGCCCATGGTCTCAAGAACAGGCTTGTACTCGTCAAAAGCCTCCTGCTTGCCGCCAACCATAAAGCTAAGAGCTCCGGAAACTGCCATAGGCTCGCCGCCGGAAACAGGAGCGTCAAGCATCTAAATGTTCTTCTCAGCAAGAACAGCCGCAATCTCCTTGCTGGCAACAGGGTTAATGGAGCTCATGTCGATAAACACGGTGCCCTCTCTCATGTAGGAAGCAACGCCGTGCTCGCCAAGCATAACAGCCTTAACCTGTGGGGAGTTGGGGAGCATGGTGATAACAAGGTCACAGTTCTCGCCGATCCACTGCTGGGTGGCTCTCTTTGCGCCGCAGTCCTCAAGCTCCTTCATGTTCTTCTCATTAAGGGTCGTTTACATACAGATCGGTGTAGCCGCCCTTGAAAAGATTCTTGCTCATGGGCTTACCCATGATGCCCAGTCCAATAAATCCTATTTTCATATTTATTACCTCCAAAAGTATTGATACATAAAGCCTCTTTAAACTATGTTCATTATATTTCCTGTCCCCCGATTCATCAATGCTCAACTGTCACAAAATACTCTGCCCTTTTTTGTCGCCTTGGATAAAGTTTCAGCCTATTGAAATAAATCTTTCATATTTTGCAATGCAATTTTGACTGCGCGGCAAAAACAGTTGCAAATCCTTTGTTTCAAAGGTACAATCAAACCATAAAATAATTGTGAAAGGAAGGCTTCATATGGCATATAAATACATTACGGTTAGCGGGAAAGAGACCGGCTCCATCGGTCAGGGCACATGGTATCTTGGGGAGAATCACCGCACCTTCGCTCAGGAGTGCGACGCGCTTTGCGCCGGTGTAAATGCCGGCATGACCCTTATAGATACTGCCGAAATGTACGGCGACGGAAAGGCGGAAAAGCTCGTCGGTGAAGTAATAGGAAATTTCAATCGGGAGAACCTTTATATTGTGAGCAAGGTGTACCCGTTTAATGCAGGCAGAAGAAATATTTTCAAAAGCTGTGAAGCAAGTCTTCGCCGTATGGGTACGGACTATATGGATATGTACCTGCTTCACTGGCGCGGCTCCGTTCCCCTTCGGGAGACGGCTGAGTGTATGGAGGAGCTTCGGGAAAAGAGGCTTATCCGTCATTGGGGAGTAAGTAATCTTGACACTGCCGATATGCTTGAGCTTTTAAAAACAAGCGAGGGAAAAAAGTGCGAGATTGACCAGGTTTTGTATAATCTGGGCTCCCGCGGTCCGGAGTATGACCTTATCCCCCTTCTGAGAAAGCAGGGCATGGGAATTATGGCGTACTCGCCCATCGGTCAGGCAGGGGCACTTAACAGACGGCTTTACTCCGATGATACCGTGCTCTCCATTTCCCAAAACCGGGGCATTACAGTAAGTCAGCTTCTTCTGGCGTACCTTCTTACCAAGGACAGCGTTATGCCAATTCCCAGAACCTCAAAATCGTCCCATGCGGTGGAAAACGCCGGGGCAATGAATATAACCCTTACGGAACAGGAAATTTCCGCTCTTGACAGGGCATTTCCCGCACCTACGAGAAAGGTTCCCCTTGATATGATTTAAAAAAAATTCCGGCAGTACCAGAGAAGGTACTGCCGGTTTTCTTTTATTTATCAGTCAAGAGTTCCGCCCACATTTCTGTACTTGCTCTCCTCGGGGCTTGACATCTCAGCCTCCTTGGAGTAGGCGTTTACCATCTTCGTTGCGCTATCAACCGAGATAATGGTGCCGGCGCCTGCCACGCAGCCGCCCGGGCAGCCCATACCCTCAAGAAGATAGCCGTTATACTTGCCAGCCTTTGCAAGCATCATAAGCTTGCGGCAATCACGAAGTCCCTCAGCTCTGGCCGTCTTGACCTCCATCTCCGGGTGCTGCCTCTTAATAACACCCACAACAGCGTTGGCAACGCCGCCGGACACGGCAAAACCTCTGCCTGCCGCGGTTCCCTCATTAAGGGTCTCGCCGTCCTCAACCTTTGTAAAATCAATATCCTTGGCTGCGAACATACCCTGAAGCTCCTCAAAGGTAATGACAAAGTCAACGTCGGAGCGGATATCGGCGCGGATAGCCTCCAGCTTCTTTGCGGCACAGGGTCCTACAAAGACAACCTTGGCATCGGGCTGCTCCTTCTTAATAAGCCTTGCTGTAAAGACCATAGGCGTCAGCGTCATGGAAATATTGCCTGCCTGGTCGGGGAAAAGCTTCTGTATCATGGCATGCCATGCCGGGCAGCAGGACGTCGCCATGTAGGGCTGGTTTTTGGGAACGTTCTCCAAAAAGTCCTCAGCCTCGGTAAGTGTACATATATCGGCGCCTACGGCAACCTCCACGACCCTGTCAAAGCCCAGAGTCTTCATTGCGGCGGTAAACTTCTCCGGAGTGGCGCTTTTTCCGAACTGACCTATAAAGGAGGGCGCCACAATGGCAACCACCGGGTCTCCCTGCTTTATGGCGTGGATAATCTGGTAAATCTGGCTCTTGTCAACGATAGCGCCGAAGGGGCAGCTTACAAGGCACTGTCCGCAGGCAACGCACTTGTCCTGGTCAATAACGGCTCTGCCGTGCTCGTCCATTCCGATAGCGTCCATACCGCAGGCAGCCTGACAGGGACGCTCCATAAATATAATGGCGTTATAGGAGCAGGCGGAAGCGCAGCGACCGCACTTTACGCAAAGGTCCTGGTCAATGTGGCTCTTTCCGTTGACAAAGGAAATGGCCTTTCTTGGGCAGACCCTCTGACAGGACGCAGCAAGGCAGTTCTGGCAGTTCTCCGTAACCCTGTACTGCTTTGTGGGGCAGGCATGGCAGGCGTAGGGGATAATATTTATAAGCGGCGGCTCATAGTACTGCTCCGCAATGTCGGCGTTATCCATGCCCTCGGTCATAAGGATCCTTGTCTGTATAGGACGAATGGAAAGACCCATTGCCACCCTGACTCTCTCGCCGGCAATGGCGCGCTCCAAAAATACGCTCTCTCTGTGAAGGGGCTGGTCGCCGGGCACTATTTTGTAGGGCAGGTCCTCAACGGTGCCGTAGCCCTCCTCCTCGTATGCCATTTTTGCGACCTCGGCAAAAACGTTTTTTCTAATGTCTGTAATAAGTGACGGGACACCACGCATATTGCTATACCTCCAAGTAATAAATACAAATGAAAGATTCTAAATCAGTCCTTAACTGCCTTTTTGAGAACAGAAGCCGCCAAAAGGGCAACTGCGCCTCCCACAAGGGCTGTTATAAGCTGGGGATATGAGAACATGGCTGTAAATGTGGCGATCTGCTGCTCCTTAAGGGTAAGGACATTGCAAAGCACCTTTACAACCACTATGTAAAGGGTCACGAATTTAACTACTGACCCGACAATAATCCCCGCTACGGCACGGACCGGCTTAAGCTCCTTACTGCCGCAGATAAGAGAAATAAGAATTACATATACAAAGTTTCCAAGGGCGATTGCCGGAACGATAGGCAAAAGCTGCGGACCGATTCCCAGAAAATACGCCAGAAACGGTGAGAGCAGCGCCAGTGCGCCTCCGCCGTAAACGCCGCACATTATCGCTCCCACCGCCAGCACCATGTTCACGCAGGAGCCGGTGATTAGCTGACCGAAGGATCTGGTCAGATACTGAACCGTTACCAGCAGCGCCAGAAGCACCGCCGTTTCAGTTATCAAACGAACCTTTTTACTCATATTAAAATCCCTCTCATTTTGGAAAAAGTTTTTTCACGAGCATGATACACTAAATGAAAATAATTGTCAAGAAGGATTTGTCTCTTTTTAGTGACATTTTTACGTAATACGACCCTGTTGGACACATTTCACGGCATAAAAAATCCCGGCACCCGCAAAAGCGGGTACCGGGTGCAAATAATTTTCAAAAACCGAAACGGGTGGGATTTATCAGTACATACCGCCCATATCGCCGCCTGCCGGTGCTGCCGGTGCCGGTTCAGGAATATCGGCAACAAGGCTCTCGGTGGTAAGGATGGTAGCTGCAACGGAAGCTGCGTTCTCAAGAGCGGAACGGCAGACCTTAGTCGGGTCTACAACGCCGGCTTCAATCATGTTGCAGTACTCCTCGGTAGCTGCGTTAAAGCCGTAGTTTACATCAAGACTGCTCTTTACCTTATCAAGGATAACAGCGCCCTCAAGACCTGCGTTCATGGCGATCTGCTTGATAGGTGCCTCAAGGGCCTTCTCAACAATACGTGCGCCGGTCTTTTCATCGCCGGAAAGCTCGTCAACAACGTACTTGACTGCCTTGCTTGCGACAACATAAGCTGTGCCGCCGCCTGCCACAATGCCTTCCTCAACAGCTGCTCTTGTAGCGTTAAGAGCGTCCTCAATACGGAGCTTCTTCTCCTTCATCTCAATCTCGGTGGCTGCGCCGACCTTAATGACGGCTACGCCGCCTGCAAGCTTTGCAAGACGCTCCTGGAGCTTCTCCTTATCGTAATCAGAGGTGGAAACCTCGTACTCGCTCTTAATCTGGGCAACTCTTGCCTCGATGTCGGCTTTCTGACCTGCGCCGTCAACGATAATGGTGTTCTCCTTTGTGCTCTTAACAACCCTTGCGCTGCCCAGCATATCAAGGGTGGTATCCTTAAGCTCCATGCCGATCTCGGAGGAAATTACCTGACCGCCGGTAAGAGCCGCAATATCTCTGAGCATTTCCTTACGTCTGGCGCCAAAGCCAGGAGCCTTTACGCACAGGCAGTTAAAGGTGCCACGAATCTTATTGAGGATAATGGTGGCAAGTGCCTCGCCGTCCACGTCCTCAGCGATGATAACAAGCTTCTTGCCGGACTGAACAATCTGCTCAAGAACAGGAAGAATCTCCTGAATGTTGGAAATCTTCTTATCGGTGATAAGAATGTACGGATCCTCGTAAACAGCCTCCATCTTATCAGTATCTGTTACCATGTACGGGGTGATGTAGCCTCTGTCAAACTGCATTCCCTCAACTACCTCTGAATAGGTCTCGGCAGTCTTGGACTCCTCAATGGTAATAACGCCGTTCTGACCGACCTTCTGCATTGCCTCGCTTATAAGCTCGCCGATGCTCTCGTCGCCGGAGGAAACTGCGCCGACCCTTGCAATGTCCTTCGCGCCGGTAACAGGCTTGCTGTTTGCGCGCAGGGTAGTAACAGCGGCGTCAACTGCCTTCTGTATGCCCTTTCTCATATCCATTGGGTTTGCGCCGGCAGCAACGTTCTTAATGCCCTCATGAACTATTGCCTGGGCAAGGACTGTGGCGGTGGTAGTACCGTCGCCTGCTACGTCGTTTGTCTTGGAGGCAACCTCCTTGACAAGCTGTGCGCCCATGTTCTCAAAGGGATTCTCAAGCTCGATTTCCTTTGCTATCGTCACGCCGTCGTTTGTAATAAGGGGAGCGCCGAACTTCTTGTCAAGAACTACGTTTCTTCCCTTGGGTCCTATTGTAAGTTTAACGGTGTCAGCCAGCTGGTTTACGCCCTTTTCAAGATACCTTCTTGCTTCTTCACCGTATGCAATCTGCTTTGCCATAAACTATCTTCCTCCTGACTTATTCAACTACAGCGAGAATCTCGCTCTGCTTTACTATTGTATATTCCTCACCGTCAACCTTAACCTCGGTGCCGGTGTACTTTCCTGTAATAACCTTATCGCCGACCTCGACCTCCATCTCGACCTCGTTTCCGTCGATGAAGCCGCCGGGACCTACCGCGATAACCTCATAAACCTGGGGCTTCTCCTGAGCCGCGCTCGTAAGAATTATGCCGCCCTTCGTGGTCTCCTCAGCGGCGACCCTCTTAATAATAACCCTGTCTGCTAAAGGTCTAAGTGTCATTTATGATTCCTCCTATTTATTTTTACGCTTTTGTGAATTTCTGCTTTATTTTTTCGTTTTAGCACTCATTAGCCCGGAGTGCTAACCACAGGTATTATAATATCTCAGAACCCCACAATATTCAATAGTCATTTTGCACATTTTTTAGGCTACTTTATTGTGAAAATTATACAACAAAATAGCCTAACTTATACCAAGCCTCTGGCGCGAGGTCTCGCGAATATAAAATTTACTGTGTTTAGGAAAGATGAAGTTTACGCCGCCGGGGATAATTTTAAACTGGGCCTTTCTGGTACGCAGTGCTTCGCCGTCCACATTGACGTAAAACTCCGTATCTGCTTCAACAGTGAGCTTTTTTCCGGCTATATACCTTATGTACTGGGGGTAGGACTGGTACTGACCTTTGGCGTACTTTCCGATAAGTCTTGCAACTGTAAAAATATTTACGCTCTTTACAAGGAGAATATCCAAAATGCCGTCATTGACCTTCGCCTTTCCCGTAGGGTTAAACCCGCCGCCGTAGTAGCGACCGTTACATATGCTCACCATGGTAAAGCTTCCCGATATAACCTCTCCCGTCTCCGTTGTAACGGTAAGATTTCTGGAAATCCCTCTCGGAAGCTCCCGGAGAAGGGAGAATATATAGGCGCCTTTGTTTCCCAGAATGGGCATATTCTTAAATCTGTCGGCACCGATACCGACTCTTGCGTCAATGCCTACGGAGAAAATATTTATTCCCCGGCGGCCGTTTACGTCCACAATGTCAAGAGGCAGGCTTTCCCCCTCTGTAAGTTCACGGAGGCTTGTGAAAAGCTCCGCGTCGTCTCCGAAGGTTTTTACGAAATCGTTGCCCGTACCGCAGGGATAGTGAGTCACGGCGGCGTTTTTAAATCCCGCCGCGCCGTGGACACATTCTGACAGCGTACCGTCGCCGCCGCAGGCATATACCCGAAGCTCCCTTCCTTTAATTGCCTCTCTCCTGACCTTTTCGGAAGCGTCCATCGGTCCGGAGGTTATGTAAATCTCATAATCCTCTCCCTGCTCCGCCATGAAGCTCTCGATAGCGCATACCATCGCATCCTTGTATTTTCTGTCTCCGGCGGTTGGGTTAACTACAAAAAGGTGCATCTTATCAGGTCCCCGATTTAAAATGGAAATATCCGCATTTAATCATGCCGTTATACAGCTTTCTTGTCTTGACTGACCGCCTGCCGAAATGCTTTTCCAGCTCCTCGTCGGAGGATATTATGTAAACGTCCCAGCCCGGCGTGGCTCTCATAGCCCGTCCGAAATCGGCGGCAAGCCGCTCCGCCTGCTGTTTTTCCAGCATACGCTGTCCGTAGGGCGGATTTGTGACTATAATACCCCGCTCCGTCCTTCTTGAAAAACGGGAAGCGTCGGAAACAGAGAAGGATATAAGCTCCTCTACCCCCGCTCTTTTTCCGTTTTGCCTTGCCATTTCCACAGCTCTCTGGTCAATGTCGGAGGCAAAGATTTTGTACTGACCGTTAAACTCCCGGCTTTTTGCCTCCTCCCGGGCGTCTTTCCATATACCGCTGTCAAGCCATCTCCATTTTTCAGCGGAAAAAGAACGGTTCAGTCCCGGTGCTCTGCCCTTGGCGGCAAGGGCAGCCTCAACGGCTATCGTCCCGCTGCCGCAGAACGGGTCGCAGAAGTCCCCCTTTCCCCTGTACCCTGCCATGTCAACAAGGGCTGCCGCCAGCGTCTCACGGATAGGCGCCTGAACCTGCGCAGGTCTGTACCCGCGCTTGTGAAGCCCTGTCCCGCTTGTGTCAAGGTAAAGGCACACCTCGTCGTTTAATATGGAAAACTGTATCTGATACGTCTCCCCGTCCTCGGGAAGCCACTGTCTGCCGTACTTTTCGCCCAGCCTTTTTGAAACCGCCTTTTTGATTATCCGCTGGCAGTCCGGCACGGAATGAAGCGCTGAATTTAAGCTGAATCCCTTTACGGGAAAGCTGCCGCCCAGGGGAATGTACTTTTCCCACTCCACCGTAAAGGCGCCCTCGAAAAGCTCCTCAAAGGTCGTTGCCTTATAGCCTGCCGTCTCAATAAGAATACGCTCGGCAAACCTGCTTCTTATATTGGCTCTGGCAACATCGGGTACGCTTCCCTCGAAGCGTACCCTGCCGTTTTCAGCCCTTACATTTTTCATTCCCATATGGGAAAGCTCGTTTTTAAGCGTACCCTCCAGCCCGAAAAGGCAGGGGGCGCACATTTTAAATTCCATATAATCCTCTTTCGTTTTTACTGAATTTCAACTACGGTGTCACCCTCAGGAATAGAAGCGTCCACCTTTTCATCGTAGGGCTGTGCGTTAGTCTTAAAGCTAAGTGTAAAGTACTCGGTACCCTTCTCGGAGGCAGTAACCTCAATATTTATATTATTTCCCGTCACATAAAGCTCGATGGAGTTTTCAGAGGTGCCGTAAGCTATGTCCATTGTTCCCCGAACTCCCGTAACATTGTCGCCCACCATCATAATTGCGATATTTGCCGTAATACCGTTTTCGTCGTATACCATGCTGTATCCCCCGGCAGTCCTTTCCATGGTACTGTCCTCAAAGGGCAGCGTCATGTCGGGGTTAAAGGTAAACATGCCGTAGCCTGAAAGGGTGTAAAGAAGCTGACCCATTGTAACAGGCTCCGTGGAAGTAGCCGGCTGTACCGATGTTACAGGGGCGTTGTAGCCCTTAAGCCACGCGCCCTTCTCATAGCCCATATTGCTTAGCATAAGGTCGGCAAGCTGACCCTTCATATATATCTCCCCTGTCTCACCGTTAAGCTTAACGGTAACAGCGGAGGAGAGCATACTCCTTACAAGCTCCTCGTCAGCATCGGCAGAGAGGTTATGCTCGATAAGACTCATAAAATCGGCAAAGTCATAGGTAAACTCCGCCTCAACGTTAACTCCGTCAGTTAAAATATCGCCAAGAAGGCTAAAGTCAAACTCCACAGACTCACCGTTATAGAGAGTGAGGGTTCCCTGAAGATCCGTTGTGCCCTTTGCGCCCTGAGCACTTCCGCTGTCGACCTTCCGATTCTTCTCCAGAATACCGTTGAAGATTGTAAATCTCTCGTCAAGGGCGGAAATGGCAGCCTCAACGTCCGTAATTGTCACGATGTTGTATACGGACACAACCTCAAGACCCACGCCCTCGCAGGCAAATCTGAGAGGTACGAAAAGCTCACCGTTTTTCATGTAGCTTGCCACATCCGTGTCAAATGTCATGGGATAGCCGCCTATTTGAACGGTTACATCGTAGGAGCCTTCCGTAAAGAGTACGGTAATATCATTGTAGGTAATTCCCACAGCATCGCCGTCCCTTACAAGTTCGCCGCCGATAACCTCGCTCAGCTTCTCGGCAGACACCATTGTGCGCCAGCCGGAATATTCAACCTCACCAAGCTCTGCCCTTTTGCCGTCTACAAAGAAAACAGTCTCCAACGGCTCAGACGGCAAAATCACGGTACCCTCCGGCAGTATAAGCCCGGCGTCAATATTCCCCGACGTATCCGCCGCCGCTGCCGGTAAAGCCAAAGCGAATATCATTGCTGCCGATAAAATGAACCCAAAAAACCGCTTGAACATTTTCCGTACCTCCCTGTAATTTTAAATTTTTATATTTACCCCTGAAGAAGCTCCAGCGCCTCCTCCGGTGTATCTACAATATAGTCAGCCCCGGCCTGCTCAAGCTCCTCTCTTGTGCCGTAGCCGTAGGTAACGCCGAGAGAAGTCATGCCCAGCTTGCCGGCGCTTATAATATCATACTTTCTGTCGCCTATCATCATGGTGTCCGCTCCTCTAGGAATACCTGCCGATTCCAGCACATAGCGGAGCACGTCGTCCTTGCTGTTACGGCTGCCGTCCAGCTCGGCGCCGCCTATAAAATCAAAGTACTTACTTATGTCAAACCTTTCAAGAATCTGCTTTACATAAACTTCAGGCTTTGAGGACGCCACAAGGAGAATATGACCCTTTTTGTGAAGCTCCGACAAAAGAGCCGGTATTCCGTCGTACACCTTGCACTGGAAAATGCCCTTTTCCGTATAATACTCCCTGTAAAGCTCTAACGCTTTCGTTATTTTCTCACCCTTGAAGCCGCAGAAATTCTCAAAGGAATAGCTGAGAGGAGGACCTATAAAGTAGCTTTCAGGCACATCGGGCATTTTCTCTCCGAGAGAGGAGAGGGCGTATTTCACGCTGTTTATAACCCCCTCGTCAGACTTTATTACAGTTCCGTCAAGATCAAAAATCATATACTTATATATTTTCATAAAACCTCACACCTTCTTCATAAAAGCTCCTGCCGTTTTCAGCATGAGCCGTTTCTCGCCAACATTGTCAAAGGAAATCTTCAAAAGCGCGTCGCCGGGCATGGCAGTTACCTCAAGGACCTGCCCCTTGCCGAAGGCGCGGTGCTCAACCATATCCCCCACGGAAAGGCTCATCAGGGGAGCGGCGGAGGACTGAACGGGAATTTCCTTTTTCTCCTTCGCCTTCGGTATGGGTCGCCGCCGAACCTCGCTGTTTTTATAGCTGTACCCGCCGCCGGTAACGGTATTTTTAGGTACATAGCCCTCGTCACCGTCTCCGTAGTCACGGCGGTACCGCGCGCCGGAATATGTGTTCCTTCCGCCGTAGGCGGAGTAGGTATCGCTGTCGCCGTAGCGGTACTCACGGAAGCTGTCGTAGCCCTCGCCGTCCGTTTCGGGACGCTCCAGGTGCTCCGGGGGAATCTCATCAACAAATCGGCTTAAAAGATTTGCCGAAGTCCGACCGAAAAGCATACGGCGCTTTGCCGCCGTCAGAGTAAGGTGCTGCCGTGCCCTTGTCAGTGCCACGTAGCACAGCCTCCGCTCCTCCTCCATCTCCTCCGGCTCTCCGATTGACCGGCTTGAGGGGAAAATGTTATCCTCCACGCCCACAACGAAAACCCATGGAAATTCCAGCCCCTTGGCGGCGTGCATTGTCATAAGAATTACGTTATTGTCATCTTCCTCCACGCTGTCAAGGTCGGAATAAAGGGCAATCTCGTCCAAAAAGCCCGCAAGTGTCGGCTCTTCGGTACGCTCCATGTAGCCCGCGATATTGCTTTTTAGCTCCTTTATGTTATCTATCCTTGAAAGGGCGTCGTCCTTTTCCCCCAGTGCCGCCATATACCCTGTTTTGTCCAGCATATAGTCGTAAAATTCATCAAGGGGCAGCTCCTCGCTTTTTTCACGAAGGTCGGAAATCATGCGGTAAAACTCCGAAAGCTTCCCCGCGCTCCGCTTTAAAGCCGGGTACTCCCCAGCCCCTCCGATTACCTCCATCAGGGAAAGACCCTCTCTCGCCCCGATCTCACGTATATTTTCCACCGTACCGGGTCCTATTCCCCGGGGCGGATTATTTATAATCCTCAAAACCCTGAGATCGTCACCCGAGTTTGAAACCGCGGATAGATAGCTCGTCACGTCCTTAATCTCGGCGTGGTCAAAAAACCTCATGCCGCCAACGACCTTGTAGGGGATATTGTTCCGCTTAAAGGCGTATTCCAGCCTGTTTGACTGGGCGTTCATACGGTATAGCACGGCAAAGTCGCGCCAGTTCATACCCGTGCCCACGGCATAGATTATCCTTGCCGCCACGTACTGTGCCTCGTCGTCCTCATTATCCGCGATGTAAAGCGTAGGCTTTTCGCCCTGCCCACGGTCAGTCCACAGTTCCTTGCCCTTTCTGCCGGAATTGTGACGTATAACCGCGTTGGCTGCCCCGAGAATATGACCGGTGGAGCGGTAATTTTGCTCCAGCTTAATGGTCCTCGCACCCTCAAACTGCTTTTCAAAGGACAGTATATTCTCTATCGTCGCCCCGCGAAAACGGTAAATGCTCTGGTCGTCGTCACCTACAACGCATATGTTGCCGTAGCCCCCGGCAAGAGTGCTGACAAGCTTGTACTGAAGCTTGGACGTGTCCTGATACTCGTCCACCAGCACATAGCGGAAAAATTTCTGATAGTAGCTCCGTACCTCCTCATACTCCGACAAAAGTCGGACGGTAAGGAAAATCAAATCGTCAAAATCCACGGCGCCGGCGTTTTTCAGCCGCTTTTCATACTCCTCATACGCCCTCGCGATGTGGCGAAGACGCATATCGCCCCGTTTTTCCCCCTCAGCCGCCATGTCCTCCGGACCCATAAGCCCGTCCTTAAACCGGCTTATCTGAGAAAGCACCGCCCTGGGCGGAAACTGCTTTTCGTCCATGTCCAGCTCCTTTAAGACCCTTTTCATAACAGCCTGGGAGTCGGAAGAATCATATATGGTAAAAGACCTGGGATAGCCCAGAAGCTCTATGTACCTACGCAAAATCCGGACGCAGGCGGAGTGAAAAGTCATCGCCCATATGTCCGTCGCCACGTCTCCAAGGGCGGCTCTGAGCCTTCCCTTAAGCTCCTCCGCCGCCTTGTTTGTAAATGTAATCGCCAGAATACGCCAGCTCTCAGCCGGCTCCACCTGGCAAAGAGAACGGATATAGTCGTCTGCCGGTATTTTTCCCTCTGCCGCCTCCTCCAAAAGGCAAAGCTCCTTTTCCCCGGCATACTCAGGCACCTCAGTCGTGTCGCTGCCCCTGCCGTACCGTATCAGGTTGACTATCCTGTTTATCAGCACCGTTGTCTTTCCGCTTCCGGCACCCGCAAGAAGAAGCAGCGGTCCCTCCGTTGTGAGCACTGCCTCCTGCTGCATATTATTAAGTTCTTTAAAGTCGTTTCTGATAATGCTCCGGCGCGCCGCAGCATATCTTTTTCTGAATTCCGTTTTGTCCATAAACGTTATTATACACTAGCCGCTTCCCTTTTTAAAGGTATTTTTTGTGAACAAAAAAGGACGGGAATTTTTCCCGCCCCCTCAATATCTGAAAATAAAATAACTGGCGAGAGCTGCCCGCTCCCGCCAATCAACAAGAAAAAATGAAAAAAGAGGATAAAATGAAAAAGGTGAATTATTCTTCACGGTTATTATATTACAGTATAATTGTTACTAAAAAAACAGTTAAATTATTTCAAAAGTATTACATTATATTTTTTTAGCATTAAAAATCAGGCTTTTTTCTGTAATATACCATTTTGTCCCACAATTTTCCTATACCTCACCATTTTACTGAAGTACCCAGGGGCACACGTCCAAAATAAGCCTGTGCAGTTTTTTAAGGTCAAGGAATGTCTCCGGTCGCTTTGATTCGTCACGGAGCAGCGCCGACGGATGGTACAGCGCCATATATTTAATATCGTTTCTGTCAAATATTCCGCCGTGGCTTACGGAAATTTTAAACTCCTTCCCTATAAGCTCCCTGGCCGCAATACGCCCCAGACAGACTATTATCTTGGGCTTCACCAGCTCAATCTGCTGCCGCAGCCAATCAATACAGGCCTGCTGCTCCTCGTCCGTGGGGTCACGGTTTTCCGGCGGGCGGCACTTTACAATATTTGTTATATAACAGTTCTTGTCACGGGAAAGACCCACAATCTCAAGCATAACGTCGAGAAGCTGCCCGGCTCTGCCGACGAAGGGCACACCCTCTCTGTCCTCGGTTTCTCCCGGTCCCTCGCCGACAAGCATAACGTCCGCGTCACGGACGCCGGCGCCGAAAACAAGGTTATGCCGTCCTTTCCTCAGCTGACATTTAGTACAGTTCAGGCAGAGAAAATTAAGCTCCTCCCATGTCATTTTCCGCCCTCCTTTGCCCCGTTTTTATTAACTTATTTTATCACGGCTGTCAATAGCTAAAAATTTCCTGTTTATTTCCGTTTACGGTGACAATAATAGCATTTAGACGGGAAAACAAAAAAGGTCTCGCCCCCGAAAAAACGGGGCTTTCCCGTCTTTAAGGAAAGGGAGCCTCTGAGCTTATCGGAGGCTCCCTTTTGAGACATGGGGGGCGCCCTTGAAAAAAGGCTGGGCATGGGATATAATATATTCTAAAAATGGGTTTTTGTGCCCTTCAGTACATATTTATTTAAGGTGATTTTATAAGATGAGAAAGACAGCGCAGCAAAAGGACTACGGAAACGAGAGTATCAGCGCCCTGAAAGGCGCCGACAGGGTTCGTAAGCGTCCGGGGGTTATTTTCGGCTCTGACGGGCTTGAGGGGTGCCAGCACTCTTTTTTTGAGATATTGTCAAACTCCATAGACGAAGCCCGGGAGGGGCACGGCTCCCTTATAAACGTAACATATTATCTTGACGGTTCCATAGCAGTTGAGGATATGGGTCGCGGCTGTCCTGTGGACTGGAACCGCAGTGAGAAGCGGTATAACTGGGAGCTTGTGTACTGTGAGCTTTACGCCGGGGGCAAGTACAAAAACGACGCCGGAGGGGACTATGAGTATTCCCTGGGGCTCAACGGTCTGGGCGCCTGCGCCACCCAGTATTCCTCGGAATATATGGACGTTACTGTGTGGCGTGACGGGAAAAAGTATTCTCTCCACTTTGAAAAGGGAGAAAACATCGGCGGGCTTAAAAGCGAGCCTTTTTCAGGGAGGCGGACAGGTACACTGACACGCTGGAAGCCTGACAGGGAGGTTTTTACCGACGTGGACATTCCGGCGGAATATTTCCACTCCGTTTTAAAAAAGCAGGCTGTGGTCAACGCCGGACTTAAATTTATCCTTAAAATCGAGAAAGAAAAGGGTCAGTTTGATACATTTGAATATGTATATGAAAACGGTATAACGGACTACGTTTCGGAAATTGCCGGGGAGGAGCCTCTGACCCCGCCCCACTACATAGAGGGGGAGAGAAAGGGTCGTGACAGGGAGGATAAGCCGGAGTACAAGGTTCGCCTTTCAGCGGCCTTCTGTTTTTCAAACCGCGTAAATCTTATAGAGTACTATCACAATTCCTCCTGGCTGGAGCACGGCGGCGCGCCGGAAAAGGCCACGAGGACCGCATTTACCTATGCCGTGGACGCGTATATTAAAAAGTCCGGCAAATACCAGAAAAACGAGAGCAAAATCAGTTTTCAGGACGTGGCGGACTGTCTTGTGCTTGTGACGAACTGCTTTTCCACCCTTACAAGCTACGAGAACCAGACGAAAAAGAGCATTACGAACAAATTTATACAGGACGCCATGACGGAGTTTTTCAAAAGCCAGCTTGAAATATATTTTATCGAGCACAAGGCCGAGGCGGACAGGATTGCCGACCAGGTGCTTATAAACAAGCGCAGCCGTGAGCAGGCTGAAAAGCAGCGTCTTACCATAAAAAAGAAGCTTTCCGGCAATATTAACATTGCAAACAGGGTTAAGAAATTTGAGGACTGCCGCACAAAGGACGTGTCCCGCCGGGAGCTTTATATCGTGGAGGGCGACTCTGCTCTGGGTGCCTGCAAGCTCAGCCGTGACGCGGATTTTCAGGGGATAATGCCCGTCCGGGGAAAAATACTCAACTGCCTTAAAGCAGACTACGGCAGGATATTTAAAAGCGACGTCATTACAGACCTTATTAAGGTTTTAGGCTGCGGCATTGACGTAAAGACGAAACAGAAAACGGACCTTTCCGCCTTTGATATGGATTCTCTTCGGTGGAGCAAGGTCATTATCTGTACCGATGCCGATGAGGACGGCTTTCAGATAAGAACGCTGATTTTAACAATGCTCTACCGTCTTACCCCGGCGCTTATTACCGAGGGCAAGGTTTATATAGCCGAGTCTCCACTTTACGAGATAAACTCAGGCGGAAAGACGTATTTTGCCTATTCGGACAGAGAGAAAAACACCTGTCTGTCCCAGCTTGGCGACAGGAAATATACAATCAACCGCTCAAAGGGACTGGGCGAAAACGACCCGGAGATGATGTGGCTTACAACCATGAACCCGGAGACCCGGCGGCTTATAAAGGTCCTGCCCGGCGACGCCGAGCTTACGGCGCAGGTCTTTGACCTTCTGCTGGGCGACAATCTTCAGGGACGCAAGGAGCATATCGCCTTAAACGGCTACAAATATCTTGACATGGCCGATATATCCTGATATACACAATCTAAGGAGTCATTTTATGCCAAGAAAGAAAAAAGACGCCGGTGATACCGGCAAAAAGCAATCCAATCCTCAGGTGGTGGGGCTTTCCGCCCGGGTGGTGGAGCAGCCTATAACCGACACCCTTGAGGTTAACTATATGCCCTACGCCATGAGCGTAATTGTCTCCCGTGCCATTCCGGAGATCGACGGCTTCAAGCCTGCCCACAGAAAGCTTCTTTACACAATGTACCGTATGGGGCTTCTCTCCGGAGGCAGGACCAAATCCGCAAACATAGTGGGGCAGACAATGCGTCTTAACCCCCACGGCGACGCCGCCATTTACGAGACAATGGTCCGGCTCAGTAAGGGATACTCTGCCCTTTTGACCCCCTTTGTGGATTCAAAGGGCAACTTCGGAAAGGTTTTCTCCCGTGATATGTCCTACGCCGCCTCCCGCTATACGGAGGCGAAGCTGTCGCCCATATGCGCCGAGCTTTTCCGTGACATCGGAAGCGATACGGTGGACTTTGTGGATAACTACGATTCTACAATGAAGGAGCCTACTCTGCTCCCTACCACCTTTCCCAATGTACTTGTATCGGCCAACACGGGCATAGCCGTCGGCATGGCGTCAAACATCTGCTCCTTTAACCTTGCGGAGGTCTGCCGGACTGAGATTGCGTATCTTGATAACCCCGACTGCTCCATTATGGACACTCTGCCCGGTCCCGACTTTCCCACCGGCGGCGAGATTATATACGACGAGACCGCAATGAGAGAGGTTTACGAAACCGGCAGAGGCAGCATTAAGCTCCGTGCCAAATGGCGGTATGTAAAGGAGGAAAACCTCATTGAAATATATGAGATTCCATACACTACCACAACTGAGGTAATTATCGACAAGATTGCCGACCTTGTAAGCTCCGGAAAGCTTAAAGAGATAAGCGATACCCGTGACGAGACTGACCTTTCCGGTCTTAAGCTTACGGTGGAGCTTAAACGCGGTGCCGACCCGGAAAAGGTCATGGCAAAGCTTTTCCGCTCGACCTCACTTATGGACTCATTTCCCGCCAACTTTAACATACTTATTGAGGGTACGCCCCGGGTAATGGGCGTCCGTCAGATTCTTGAGGAGTGGACAGCGTGGCGCAGCCAGTGCGTCCGCCGCCGTGTTTTCTGCGAACTGAGCCAGAAAAAGGAGCGTCTCCACCTGCTCCGTGGTCTCGGCAAAATCCTCCTTGACATTGATAAGGCAATTAAAATTATCCGTGAGACTGAGGAGGAAACCCTTGTGGTGCCAAACCTTATGATTGGCTTCGGCATTGACGGGGCTCAGGCGGAATATGTGGCGGAAATCAAGCTCCGCAACATTAACAAGCAGTACATTTTAAACAGGTTAAACGATATTGAAAGCCTTGAAAAGGATATAGCGTCCCTGGAGGACACTCTGAAAAGCAAGGCTAAAATCCGCTCCATTATTAAAAAGGAGCTGGAAAACGTCATAAAAAAATACGGCGAGGAAAGGAAAACCACAATCGTCTACGAGGACGATACGGACTATTCCCCGGAGGAGACGGAGAGCGAGGATTACCCAGTCACCATATTTTTCTCTCGTGAGGGGTACCTTAAAAAGATTACTCCCCAGTCCCTTCGTATGTCAGGAGAACAGAAATATAAGGACGGGGACGGGCTTATGCTGTCCTTCGACGGGACAAACAACACGGAGCTTCTGGTGTTTACCGATAAATTCCAGTGCTATAAAACCCGTGCCTCGGAATTTCCCGATACAAAGGCGTCCCTTCTCGGCTCATATCTGCCGACGGCTCTCGGAATGGATTCCGGGGAAAGCGCCATATATGTCTGCGCCCCGGGAGACTATACCGGCTCCATGCTTTTCTTCTACGAAAACGGCAAGGCGGCAAGGGTAGAGCTTTCGGGATACCGTACAAAGACAAACCGCAAAAAGCTTGTGGGAGCGTATTGTGACAAGTCCCCCCTTGTGTCCATGACGATGCTCACTGAGGAGACGGAATTTGCCCTTTATTCCAGTGACGGAAGGGCGCTTATATTCCCCACCTCACTGCTTGCGCCCAAGTCCACAAAATCCACACTGGGCGTCAGCGTTATGAGTCTTAAGAAAAACAAGGTCCTTACAAGAGCCTGCCCTCTTTCCTCCACCCAAATCCAAAACGTATCAAGGTACCGGGTAAAGAATATCCCCGGCGCCGGCGCGCTTGTTAAGGAGGAGGACAGTGAGGAGCAGCAGCTCAGCCTTTTATAAGGAGGGGCTTATGAAAAAAAAGCTGTTACTTTTTACGGGTTTAGCGCTGTCTTTGTGCCTATTATGCTCCTGCGCCGGCATAATTGAGGGGGAGTACACCTCCTCCCAGCCCCATCAGTCCGCCGCTACCGGCGGCGAGCAGACCTCCCAGCTTACCCTTGAGGTAACGGAGGAGGACGACATAATCCCTCTTCTGACCCAATTTGTAAAGGAGGGAGTTACCTACGGCACATTACGCTTTACCTATGAGGACGGAGTGGAGGACAGGCTCTCCAGAGCGTGCATTGAGTTTCAGACAGAGACCCCTCTTGGCGCCTACGCCGTAAAATACCTCAGTTACAGCCTTAACAGGATAGTCTCCTACTATGAGGCCGATATTTCCATAATTTACAGTCACACCCTTCAGGAAATAGAGAACATAAAGTCATTTTCCACTTTCCAGCAGGTGTCCGATTCTCTTCTTGAAACCATGGGCGCTCACCAGTATTCCATTGCCTTTACCTGCGATGACGATAGCGTTACCGAGGATACGGTGAAAGAGGAGCTTTCACGGCTTTACTATGAAAATCCTGACATTGTGACATACCTGCCGGACAGTGACATATACTCCTACCCGCAGGAGGGATTTCCCAGGATTATTCAGGTGGATTTTTCCTATCCATACGGCAAGAGCGCAACGGAGATACGAGCCGGCGACATTGAGGAGCGGCTGTCGGAGATTCTCGCCGGAGGCGAGGGGCTGTCAGGCGACGGGCTGATAAGGTATTTTTCCCAGGTACTGCGGGAAAATGTGGAGTTTGATTCCGACAGGGAGCTTATGGACGATTTCAGTCCCTGGCACAATGTCTATACAGCCTACGGAGCCCTTGTTATGGACAGGGCAGTGGGAGAGGGCTATGCCATGGCAATGAAAATGCTGTGCCAGCGGGCTGATATATCCTGCTGGGTAGTACGGGGCAGGCTTAATAATGTGTCCCATTCCTGGAACATTGTGGAGCTTGAAAACGGAAACCGTTACCATCTTGACTGTACCATGGAGGAGGGTCGGGGCATTTTCTTTACAGATTCGGAGATGAGCGACAGCTACTGGTGGGACTCGTCTCTGGTGCCGGAATGTAACGGTCCTTCTCTTATTCCCAGGCAGTCTCCCCAAAAAACCATAACGCCGGCGGAGGAACCGGCGCAGACGGAGGAGCCAACGGAGACGCCGGAAACGGAAGTGACTGACGAACCCTCCGAGCCGGCTGAAGGCGATGGCGGGGAAACTTCCGGTGATGATACAGGCTCTGAGGGCGAAACTGATTCAAATTCGGAGGATAATCCTTCCGCCGGCAGTCAAACCGATGAAAATTCCGCGGAAATCGTCCCTTTGCCCTGAAAATATTAAATTTGCTGTTGACCTTGGCTTAAGTGTGTGTTATACTGACTTCACCTGTCAAGTGAGAGGCTTATTTTTGTGTGCAAATTTTTGCGCTTTAATAAATATCCTGCTCCTTAATTTAAGGCAGGGAGGCAATTAATAGGAGGTGCCGAAAATGGCTGCTGAAAACCGCATCAAGGTTGTTCTCCGCTGTGAAGAGTGCAAGCAGAGGAACTATAACACAACCAAGAACAAGAAGAACACCCCGGACAAGCTTACACTTAAGAAGTACTGCCGTTTCTGCCGTAAGCATACGGTTCATACCGAGACTAAGTAAGGCTTAGGGACAGAAGGAAGGGTATAATGGCAACACAGACGAACACAAAGAAAAAATTCTTTGAGCGTATTTCAAACTGGTTCCGTGGCATGAGAAGCGAGCTTAAAAAGGTCGTCTGGCCTACTCGCAAGCAGCTTACAAACAACAGCGCAGTTGTTCTGGCGGTTGTTGTTTCCTGCGGCGTTGTGCTGTGGGGGTTTGATTACGTAGCCTCCTCCCTTGTGCGTATTCTCATAAGCCTTTTGAGCTAAGGAGAAGCCATGGCAGAGGAAGCAAGATGGTATTTGGTACACACATACTCCGGCTATGAAAACAGTGTAGCCGATTCGATAATGAAAAGCGCTGAAAACCGCAAAATGACAGACCTTATCCAGGAGGTCAACATACCTCTTGAAACGGTTACCGAGATAATTGACGGCGTTGAAAAGACGGTGGAGCGTAAGGTTTTCCCCGGCTATGTGCTGGTGAAAATGATACTTACCGATGAAAGCTGGCACCTTGTCCGCAACACAAGGGGCTGCACCGGCTTTGTGGGAACGGGAACAAGCCCCATTCCCCTTACTGAGGAAGAGATTATCTCTCTGGGCGTTGAAAAGCACAATATCACGGTGAATTTTGAGGTTGGAAGCAGAATAAAGGTCAACGACGGTCCTCTGGAGGGCTTTTATGGTCAGGTTGAGGAAATCGACCTGGATAACAGAATCGCCAGGGTCACCGTGTCCATGTTCGGAAGGGACACCCCTGTTGAGCTTGAGTTTGAGCAGATTGAGGCTGTCAAGGACTGATTTGCCCTGCTCGTATGTAGACCGCCGAAGATATTTCGGCAAGTGGGAGGGACTTAAATCCCGCCAATGGCACCCTTTTTAAGGTGCAAAAACCACATTTTTACTAGGAGGTTCACTTAAAGTGGCACAGAAAGTTACAGGAATCATTAAACTTCAGATCCCTGCCGGCAGAGCAACTCCGGCACCACCAGTAGGTCCTGCGCTTGGTCAGCACGGCGTCAACATCGGCGCATTCACCAAGGAATTTAACGAGCGCACAAAAAACGACAACGGTCTTATAACCCCTGTCGTCATCACAGTATATGCAGACCGCAGCTTTACCTTTGTTACCAAGTCCGCCCCGGCAGCAGTTCTCCTCAAGAAGGCAGCCGGCATTGAGAAGGGCTCCGGCGTTCCTCAGAGGGACAAGGTCGCAAAGATTTCCAAGGAAGAGGTCCGCAAAATTGCTGAGACCAAGATGAACGACCTGAACGCAGGCAGCATTGATGCCGCAATCAGCATGATTTCCGGCACCGCCCGCAGCATGGGCATTGTAGTAGAGGAGGGCTGAGCGAATGTTTAAGGGAAAAAATTATAAAGAGAGCGCAAAGCTCATCGACAAATCAGTCGCTTATTCTCCTGTCGAGGCTTTTGAGCTTGTTACAAAAACTGCCAAGGCCAAATTTGACGAGACTGTTGAGCTCCATGTAAAGCTTGGCGTTGACTCACGTCACGCAGACCAGCAGGTTCGTGGCGCTGTTGTTCTTCCTCACGGCACCGGTAAGACCCGCAAGGTTCTTGTTTTCTGCAAGGAGGAGCGTTCCCAGGAGGCTATTGACGCAGGCGCAGATTACGTCGGCGGCATGGATATGGTTGAGCGTATCCAGAAGGAAAACTTCTTTGACTTTGATGTCGTTGTGGCTACACCTGACATGATGGGTATTGTAGGTCGTCTTGGTAAGGTTCTCGGTCCTAAGGGACTTATGCCTTCTCCAAAGGCAGGCACCGTTACCCCCAACATTGCTCAGGCTGTTTCCGAGATCAAGGCCGGTAAGATTGAGTACCGTCTTGACAAGACCAACATTATTCACTGCCCCATCGGCAAGGTTTCCTTCGGCGCTGAGAAGCTCACTGAGAACTTTAACACTCTCATTGACGCTATCATCAGAGCAAAGCCTGCTGCTTCAAAGGGTCAGTACATCAGAAGCTGCGTGACCGCTTCCACCATGGGTCCCGGAATCAAGGTCAACACCGCAAAGTAATAAGGACCGCAATTAATTTGCCTGAAAAATTCCCGGACGGATTAAGTTTAATCCGTCCGGATTTTTTTAATTTTAAATGTTTCGGAGGGACAAATATGGAATTTGACGTATCGGCCCTTAAATGGACCAGACAGCCCCGGTCATACACCATTACGCCGGATCGTATCGAAATAATTACCTCGCCCCACACCGACCTGTGGCAGAGAACCTATTACCATTTCAGAAACGATACGGCGCCTGTACTTCAGCTTGACACGGAGGAACAATATTTTTCCTTTACGGTTAAAACGGAGTTTGAAAGCAGTCACCGCTTCGACCAGTGCGGCGTGGTGCTCTATCTGGACAGCGAAAACTGGCTTAAAGGCTCCATTGAATACGAAAACGAAGTATTTCAGCACCTTGGCAGCGTAGTTACCAACGAGGGCTACTCCGACTGGGCAACAACGGAAATTGACGCCTCCGTAAAATCCATGTGGTACCGTCTCAGCCGCCGCGGCGACGATTACCGCATTGAGTGCTCCGTTGACGGCACCTCATTTAGGCAGATGCGTATTTGCCACATGGCAAAGGGCGACGGTAAAATATCCTTTGGCGTCTATGCCTGCAGCCCGGAGGATTCCTCCTTTATGGCTGTCTTTACAAACATGAAAATGGGCGAATGTCAGTGGCTGCCCCATGACGGTCAGCAGCCCGACATGGAATAATTAAAACAATACCGGCTTTGGTGATCTCCCAAAGCCGGTATTGTTTTTTTGATTTTTTATTTTGCCAGTTCAAAAATCTC
>CALWYM010000038.1 GCA_944385775.1 uncultured Oscillospiraceae bacterium
CCTTAACGTTCCGACAAAAGGGCGCACTTCGCATTGAAATTATACCATACTTTACCGAAGGCTTCAAGAGCAATATAACGCGCTGACATTAAAAGCGGTCCGCAAGGGAAGTAATGCTCTGTTTTAAGCATTTTATGTCAGATTTTACGGCGGTTTTTCACCGACTGCAACGGCAAAATAAAAAATTTTTTTGAAAATTTTCAAAAACCCCTTTACAAAAGAATCTTTTGTGCTATAATGAACCTGTAATAAATAATAATAGTTATTATTAAGGAGTTGATGAGATGCGACGGTACAGCCGTAAGCGTGAGGCGATATTAAATGCGATTCGTTTATCTGGCACTCACCCTACTGCTGAGTTGATATACAGTCAGCTAAAGCCCCAGTTTCCGGACTTGTCTCTTGCCACAGTTTACCGCAATATAAATGAATTTGTTTCTGACGGCGTGGTAAGCAGTATAGGAGTTGTGGATTCGAAGGAACATTTTGACCGCAATACGGCTCCACATTCCCACTTTGTGTGCAAAAAGTGCGGAGCGATAATTGATGTTTTCTCATTAACCCCGGATCTCAAGGTACTGACCAGGGACCTAAATATTGGGTCGGTAACTGGCTTTCAGGTAACCCTTCAGGGGATATGCAATGATTGCCTTGAGGCAAATGAAAATACTAAGACACAAAAGTCTTTGTAAAAAATAAAAAATACATAGATGGAGGTATTTTAATATGAAAAAATGGGTTTGCAGTGTTTGTGGATACGTTTATGAAGGAGAGAACCCACCTGAGTTCTGCCCTGTTTGCCATGTTCCCGGCTCAAAGTTTGTTGAACAGAAGGGCGATATGAAGCTTGCTGCCGAGCACGAGTACGGCATTTATGACAAGACCGTTAAGAATAATCCTGATGTAAGCGATGAGGACAAGGCATACATTCTTGATCAGCTGAAGGCTAACTTTACCGGCGAGTGCAGCGAGGTTGGTATGTATCTTTGCATGGCACGTATTGCCCATCGTGAGGGTTATCCTGAGATTGGTCTTTACTGGGAGAAGGCAGCTTATGAGGAGGCTGAGCACGCAGCAAGGTTTGCTGAGCTTCTCGGCGAGGAGCTTGAGCCCAGCATGAAGGCTGATACCAAGAGTAATCTGGCATGGCGTGTTGACTGCGAGTTCGGCGCAACTGCCGGCAAGGTAGAGCTTGCTACCTGCGCAAAGAAGAATAACCTTGATGCTATTCATGACACTGTCCATGAGATGGCTCGCGACGAGGCCCGTCACGGCAAGGCTCTCAAGGGACTTCTGGAGAGATATTTCAAGTAATTTATGAGCAAAAAAAGAAGCAGACCTTCGGGTCTGCTTCTTTTTTAGTTTTATAAAAACCTGATGTTCTCGGATATTTTTGATATGCCATTCGGCTGGGATCTCGCAGCGTACGGAAAGAGAAAAGGAACATTATTTGTTGACAGTCCTGCATGGGGGATATAAAATTTTCATAGATGGAAAATTGAAAGGAGATTTTCAAATGAGCTTTGATATAGTCGCACTGGGCGAAGCACTTATAGATATGGTGTGGGAAAAGGGCACAGGCAGCGGAGTTACACTTCGGGGAAACCCCGGTGGTGCGCCGGCAAACGTAATGACCGCTGGAGCAAAGCTCGGGAGAAAAACAGCCGTTATCTCAAAGGTGGGCAGCGACGGCTTCGGAGAGCTTATAAAGTCTTCCCTGAGGGAAAGCGGCGTTAATACAGACTATATAATTTCCACATCCGAATTTCCCACAACCCTTGCTATGGTGTCGCTGGACGCTTCGGGAAACAGAAGCTTCAGCTTTTACAGAACGGGTACTGCCGACGTTATGCTGTCATGGGACGAAGTTGACGAAGATGTGATTTCAAATACAAGGATATTCCATTTCGGTTCTGTTACCATGACCGCTGAGCCTGTCCGCTCAGCTACGTTCCGGAGCGCCGAAAAGGCGAGGGAAGCCGGAGCTGTCATATCCTTTGACCCAAATTTAAGAGAACCGCTTTGGGATAGCATGGAAAGTGCAAGGGAGAATATCCTTCGGGGACTGTCCGTCAGCCATATAGTGAAGCTGTCCTTTGAGGAGCTGGAATTTCTCACTGACCGGGGAGAAGCTGAGGAGCGGGCAAGAAAGCTTTATGAGCAGTACGGGCTTAAGCTCCTTGTAGTTACTTTAGGAGCCGACGGTGCGTTCGGCATATGCCCTGACGGGATAGTTTACTCAAGAGCCTACGATACGCCCTGTGTTGACACAACGGGAGCGGGAGACAGCTTCTGGGGAGCGTTTTTAACAGGATTTCTGGAACTTGAAAAGTCGCCGGCGCAGGTGACAAAAGCCGATTTTGAAAAGCTTTTGCCATTTTCAAACGCCGCGGGGAGTGTGACAACAACAAAATACGGAGCAATCCCGGCACTTCCCACCCGGGAGGAAATACTCCACTGCATGGATTTTGTGCCCCTGCTGTAAACAAAGCAAACCCCTTTTAAAGCGAAAGCCTTAAAAGGGGATTGCTATATTCAGCTTGGATAGTATCTGTCGAGGAAAGCCTCTTTTGTCAGCCAGAAAAGGGGAATATCCTCCTCCCAATATACCTGAGTCTGCTTTAAGCTGTCAGGACTGAAGCGGACATAAAGCACGTCTCTGGGCGGCCAGTAAAGGCACATATTTATTTTTTCCGCCTGAGTCATTACCTTGGGGAAGAAGCACAGATAAACCTGTCCGATTTTGTCCTTGTTTGCGTTTTTCATTATTCTCACATTGGCTATAAAAACCTCGCCCATATTATCCCAGAAAATGCTTTTTATGGTTTTTCCCAGAAAGCGGGTTCGTACACCATCTCTGTCAAGGTGGAAAATCAAAATATTCTTATAGGTGAAAATGATGTAAGTCACAAGCAGGGCGCCGTAAAACAGCGTGTGCAGAGGCTTTCCTGAATATATGGAAAGCCCTGTCATTACAAGAAACAGTCACTGGGGCGCAGTTCACGGCATAGACGCAATTAAGGTTATTAACTCCATTACGGATATGAAGGACAAAATGCGTATTACCACATCTTCCACCACGGTGGAGCTGGAGGGGCAAAGGGCTCCTGAGGGTGCTGATATGCAGTATAACAGGCTTTTGGTGGATAATTTCCTCAAAGGCTACCGTCCTGAGCTTTTTGAGGGAGGAAAGCGTCCCGAAAAGAAGCTTGTGGAGATGATTCCGGGAGGCACCGTGCCGCTTTTAATGCAGCTTGCCATACTGGGTGATACTGCCTTTGTAGGTCAGGCGTTAGAAAGCTACTGCAAGATTGGCTATAAGTGCAAGGAGGCGTCTCCATTTAAGAATACCGTCGTGGTTACCCACACCGACGGCAGAAGAGCAGGCTACATTCTGGACGATGACTCAGCAGGTCATAAGGTATTCCAGAGCGTCGGCGCTGTCCGTCCCGGAAACAATGACGGCAAAATTGTAAAGGGAATGCTTGAAATGTTTGACGATGCCATGACGAAATAAATTGCAACAGGAGATGAAAAGTATGGCTACAAGAAAAATGCCCTGGTATGAATTTGAGAAGAATACATATGAAATTGACGAGTTTGACTGTGCGTCTATTTTCCTTATAGTCGGCGAGAAAAGGGCACTGCTCCTTGATACCGGCATAGGAATCGGTGACCTTAAGGGTCTTGTGGAGGAGCTTACCGACAAGCCCTATGACGTCGTAATGACCCATGGTCACGGCGATCATATCGGCGGTTCCGGTTTCTTTGATGAGTTTTATCTTAACGAGAAGGACTGGGATGGTTACGAGTTCCCCGTGACAATGGACAAAAGGCGCAGCTATGCCACCACTATCAGTACTCGTGAGCACAAGTACTACGGATATGACATGGATGAGGATATTCGTCCATGGCCAAAAATGCCTGTAAGAAAACCCCTTGTGGACGGACAGGTATTTGACCTTGGTGGCAGAACCGTTACCGCCTATGAGTGCCCCGGTCATACCCCTGGTGAGATGGTGTTTATAGACAGCCAGACAAAGATTCTCTTCTGCGGCGATGCCTGCAACAATAACCTTGGAATTATGACCCTTCCCGGTGACATTAACTTCGTCAGCGTAGAAACTGCCGGAAGAGCCTTAAAGCGCATTATGTTGATGGCAGGGGACAAGTACGACCCTGAAAAGGTCTATAATTCCCACCACGATTACAGAGGTCTGGGCGCTCCTCTTGCTAAGGAAATTCTTCCCTATGCCGTTCAGATTTGCGACGAGCTGGTGGCGGGAACTCCGAAGCTTATAGATATTCCGGACCCCATGGGCAGAAGCAAGGAACCTGTCAAGGTTGCCACCGTTGACGGCAAGAGCTGGATAAGATTTACCCCCGAGGGTATACATGACGTAAAATAAGCCTTTTCAATGTACACTTTCTAAAAAACAAAGCAGAAAGTCACGGAGATTTCTCCGTGGCTTTCTGCTTTGTTGATTAAAAAGCATATCGGTGCTATACTTACTGCCATAAAGCATGAAAGGAAAACAATAATGGAGATACGGGTTCTTAGATATTTTCTTACCGTTGTAAGAGAGGAGAGCATAACAAGGGCTGCTGAGGTGCTTCACATAACCCAGCCTACATTGAGCCGTCAGCTTCGTGAGCTTGAGGAGGAAGTTGGGGCTACACTCTTTTATCGCGGGGCAAGGAGGATTACTCTCACTAACGAGGGAATTTTGCTGCGCCGCCGTGCGGAGGAGATACTTCAGCTTGTGGACAAGACCCGACGTGACATAGCCGAAAGTGACAGCCGAATTGAGGGAACTGTGACAATAGGCTGCGGAGAGCTCAGCGCCGTTTCCGTGTTGCCGGATATTATAAAGGAGTTTCGGAAAAAATACCCTCTTGTAACCTTCGATCTTTTTACTGCTGCGGCAGATATGGTTAAGGAACAGATGGATAGAGGATTAATTGATATAGGGCTTTTGGTGGAGCCGGTGGAGATAGAGAGATATGATTTTATGCGGCTTTCACTGAAAGAGCGATGGGTCGTTATAATGCGTCCGGACGACCCGCTGACAGAAAAGGAGGAAATCCGTGCATCGGATCTTGTGGGAAAACCGCTTATACTGCCTCAGAGAAACAGCGTTAAGGCGGAGCTTAAAAACTGGTTTGGCTCGGTTTACGATGACCTGAACGTGGTTTTTACCAGTAACCTGGGCACAAACAGCGGAATTATGGTGGAAAGTTCCCTGGCATGCGCTGTCTTGGTTGAGGGTGCCCTTCCTTTTTGGGACAGAAAAAAGCTATCCTTCAGACCCCTTTCTCCGCCACTATACTCTACAAGCGTAATTGCATGGAAGCGTGGACAGCCTACCAGTCCTGCCGTGGGCAGGTTTATTGATTATATTCAATGCTTTTTAAGCATGGGAAGCTGTTAGAAAGAAAGTATTTTATCTGATTCATGTTTTGGATTATTATATAAATGATAAATCTGTGAGCGTATTATATACCACCCATTGAAAGAGGGTGAGTATTGACAGACAACAGACGGTCGGAAAAATTACGGACAGGGAGGAAATAAGAAATGACAGACAGGGCGAGAGAGTATTTTGACAGGCTGTTTTCCGGAGAAAGCTGGGAAATGGCTGAAACGGACCCGGAGCTTTGGGAAATTTTCACTGATTTTGCCTTTGACGAGGTGGTAAACAGCGATGATTTAGACGACAGAACAAGGTTTGAAGCAATTTTGGCAACGCTTCTCGGCAGCGGAGCTTCGGAGCTTTTTTCACAGGTGGTTCCGGCAGCCATAAATTCGGGTCTTACGCCGGTGGAGATAAAGGAGATTATATATCAGTCTGTGGCTTATCTCGGCATGGGAAGGATATATCCGTTTATCAAGGCTGCGAACAAAGCATTTTCAGAAGAGGGCGTGAAGCTGCCTCTGCCAGGTCAGTCCACCGTGAACGCTGAAAACCGCCGAGAAAGGGGAAACAGCGTTCAGGTAAGTATTTTCGGTGATAATATGAAAGAATTTTGGGAGACAGGCTCCCAGGAAATTCGTAATATAAATATATGGCTGGCGGATAACTGCTTCGGAGATTATTACACAAGAACGGGTCTTAACAATAACGAGCGGGAGCTTATAACATTCTGCTTTCTTGCAGCACAGGGAGGCTGTGAACCCCAGCTTGTAAGCCACGCCTCGGTCAATATGAGAATTGGAAATGACAAGGCTTTTCTTATAAAGGTTATTTCACAGTGCCTGCCATACATTGGCTATCCCAGAAGCCTTAACGCTGTCCGCTGCGTAAACGAGGCGGCGGCTCAGAACTGATAAGGAGACTAAAATTATGGAAAATATAAGTGTATTCCCCATTGGAGAGAAAAATGACGCGTATGCTCCGTATTTTGTCGGTCAAAGCTATCTTAAAATGTTAACAACCGAAAGAGTTACTGTTGCTAACGTAACCTTTGAGCCGGGGTGCCGCAATAACTGGCACATTCATCATAAGGGCGGACAAATTCTTTTGTGCACAGCCGGTCGGGGCTGGTATCAGCAGTGGGGCGAGGACCCGGTAATGCTGAAGCCGGGAGACGTTGTAAATATTCCTCCTGAGGTTAAACACTGGCACGGAGCCGCAAAGGACAGCTGGTTTTCTCATATTGCCATTGAGGTGCCTGCTGAGGGAGCGTCAAATGAATGGTGTGAGCCGGTTTCCAATTACGACAGCCTGGAGTAAAACTAGCAGTCTCACATACTTACGGTCGGAAAAAATTGCATATAAATTATTGACCAAGTGGTCTATTTGTGATATACTCACAGTAAATAGACCACTTGGTCGATTTTGCTTAAAGGAGGTGAAAAGATGAACAGAGAGGAAAAAAACAGACAAACGAGGGAAAAGATTCTTGAAGGGGCAATGGAGGAATTTTCACTCCGCGGTTATGAGGGTGGCTCTGTAAACGCGGTCTGTCAGGCGAGCGATCTTTCAAAGGGGATAATCTATCATTATTTTGATTCCAAGGAATCTCTTTATCTTGCCTGTGTTGAGCGCTGTTTTTCGGAGCTTATCGGGTACCTGACACCGTGCCTTAACGCAACCGGCGAGGTCTGGCAGCAGCTTTCGGAATATTTTTCAAAAAGAAGGGAGTTTTTCCGGGAAAATCCGCTTTATAGAGGCATGTTTGCTCAGGCTGTGCTTTCGCCGCCGGAAAATCTTGCGGAGGAGATAGACGCATTGCGGAAAGGGTTTGACGGGCTTAACAGAGATATAATGAGCCACATACTGTCAGGCGTGAGACTGAGACCCGGTATAACGACAGAAGATGTAATCGAGGCGTTTTCCCTTATGCAGAATGCAGTAAATGCCGGATTTCGGGCGGAAACCGGCGGGTTTTGCGACAGGGAGAGACTTGTAAAAAAGACAGTTGAAATTTTGCTCTACGGAGCAGTGGAGGAGGAACAGAAATGAAGAAAATTACCGTCTTTGCTATTGCGTTGCTTATTTGTGCGGCTGTATCGTCCTGTGGCGGAGAAGGAGAAGAAAATGAAAATGTTGCTGAGCCGGAGAATATAACGGAGAGGTCCGAAAGCCTGCCTGAAGGCGAAGAAGAGTCCTCGGAGGACGGAGAAATCGCGGCGGAAGAAAAATCGCCGGAGGGGACCGGTAGCCGCCCCTCCGGCGGAGAGGATAAAACCGATGAGGGAGACAGAACCGAAAGCAGCGAGGCTAAGGAAGTTTACTCAAAGGACGAGTTAAAGCAAATTATGACGGAGGCAATGGAAAATATGGTTCAGCCGCCGGAAGTTAATATTTCTTCAGCCGGACTTAGTGAGCGACCTGATCTGGATATTACAAATATTTACTATGAAATACTCTCTGAGGAGCCGAAGCTCAAATATTGCTATAATATGGAGCAGGAAATTGAAAATGGCGTTTTGCGGTGCGATTTTTCTTATATGGCATATAAAACAGGCATATTCCCTGAGGGTGAATACATAACAGCGGAGAGCCTTGGAGACCTTTTGACGATTGCCACAGACAATCTGGGTGCTGAAAAAATCCTCGTAAAGCTTCTTGACAGTCAGTGGAGTCCGGATGAAATAAACAGTGTTTTGAGTCAAGTGGGCTTCGGCTATATTCTTTGTTCGCTCAACCGTGACGGGTCGGGACTCGTGTACACTCCGCCGGTTGGTATGACTATTGAGGAATGTATGAATTATATCGACGAGATAAATACCCTTGCCGGCGATGTTGTAAAACAGCTCGTTACTGACGGTATGACGGATCGGGAGAAAGCAGAGACGCTGTTCTCGTATATTACAGAGCGTGTGAAATACGATGATATGTACTATGATGACAGGGAAAATATGTCTTATCATTCACAAACTGCACTGGGTGCGCTCCGTGACAATGTGGCAATATGCGGCGGATATGCAGGCGCAGTAAAAGTGCTTTTTGAAAAGGCAGGGATTCCATGTGTAACGGTGACGGGAAAATATTTTACTGAATACCATATGTGGAACAGTGCATATATTGACGGTAAATGGTTGTGGTTTGACGCTACCGCAGGAAGGGGAAGCTCTATGAAATACGGGCTGCGGCATTTCGCGCAGGAGGAGCTTGATCCTACCATGTATAAATACGATGCTGATACGGTCGAACTTATAACGTCTAACTATCCGCTTTGAATTGAAATCTGCACTGAACCCTTCAGTCTACCATGAGAGATATAACAAAAAACGACGTGAAAATATAAAAATACCGGGAAAGCATTGCTTTCCCGGTATTTTTCAGATTATGAACCGATTTTAAGACTGCTCGGAAACAGTCAGAGGATGGACCTCAAACTGGCAGCCCTTTTCCTGCAGCATTTCGCACATGGAGTCAAAGAAAGAACTGGTAGTCTGGTTGCTTTCAAGGTTGATTGCCAGAACAGTATCCGGAGTTTCTATTACCATATATTCCGAAAGCTTTGGTACGGCATATACAAAAACCTCGCCGTAGACGGAGCTTTCCCATGTACCGAACATAAGACGTTTGCTTTCAAAGCCCGTAAGGCGCTGACCTAATCCAAGCTCATCGGCAGTCATAAGATATACGTCCGTAATCTCGTCATAGGGAATTGTTACTGAGAAATCATAGCCGTCGGCGCTGTCAGAAACGGTTAAGGCGTCGTCGCCAATATCCAGCTGAATGCTGGAATTTCCGGAAAACGCGTAGTAAAATGTCATGCCAATGATAATCACAAGGCATATAATCAGATTTGTCTTGTTATTTCGCTTTACATCACGCAGAATACCGCGGCTGGTATTTTCTTCCATAGTCAGACTCCTAACTCAAAAGTATAGCTCTGGTATAAAATGATAACATTTTAACGAGATTATGTCAAGGGAGTTTAAAAAGCACTATACGGAATTAAAGGATAAAATCCTCTTTTTTAACAGAATCTGTTTTAAGTAAAACAGGCTTTGGAGGAAGCCTTTTAAGGGGGTCGTACTTAAATTTTTTGCAGCTACCCCCAGGGGACACAATACCCTTTCTGGAGCAGGCAACCTCGCTGTCGTTTAGTGGAACGCCCTTAAGGCAGTAGGCGCAGCTCGGCTCTATTTTTTTATCAAAAAGCATTTTTATGTACCTCCTGTCACAAAGCCATTATACAGTCTTTTCTGCCGATTATCCAGCTTTTTTTGGGGAAAGACAGACCTTGAGCAGAAAAAATGCTGCGACCGCTGCAAAAACCGAGGATATGACAAGGGGGCTTGGACTGTTTTGTGCAAAAGCGGGAGCGGAGGATGGCATTTGAATATGGAAAAACATGGCGAAGAAGAATGACAGCGCGCCCTGCATGGCTTTCCCGATAAAATAATATTTAAGTGACAGACCTGTACCGTGAAGGACGCTCATTGTCTGAAAATGTACAGAGAGACCGCCCCAGCCAAGAAGCAGTGCAGCTATCGGAAAGGCGTAGGGCGACGGCGTGATGGCTGTAATGCCGCCGGTAAGCTCAAAAAAGCCCATAAACACTGGGGACAGAAAAGAGTTTTTTGAAATTAATTCGGAAACGACAGCGGAGCATGAAATAAGGCTGGTCAAAACAGAAAAAAATATCACAAAGCCGCAGAGGTTTATAACCGATGAAAAGGAATCTGTCACAGCCAGGGTGAATGCCTTGGAAAAAGGCTTGGCAGAAACTTTTTTAAAAGAGCCGGGGGCGGATTTTCCACTGGTTCTGAAAATAAGGCTTACGGCTCCGGCAGATAGAATATGTACAAGAAGAAGGATTGCTCCGGCGCGGCCGCTTTGGAAAAGTCCGGCGCCCACAACGCCGAGAATAAAGGAGGGACCGGAGTTATTGACATATGCCAGCATTTTTTCAGCGGAGGATTTTGAAATTCCCCCGGCGGAGTAAAGCTCGCCAACGCATTTTGCCCCCACGGGATATCCGCCGAAAAGACCCAGGACCATGGCGGCGGCAGCACCGCCCCGGACACCAAAAAGGGGGTACAAAACAAAACTCAGGGGCTTTCCCAGCTTATCCGTTGCACCCATGCTCTGGGATAGAGAGGATATTACGAAAAATGGAAACAGGGATGGAACTATAACCCTAAGACAAAGCTCAACGCCCCGTCTGCCGGCGTCTACCCATTGGGAGGGATAGACAACCAGTCCGATAAGGACGAGGAAAATTGTCAGGTAGATAAAAAATCCGGTAATTCTTTTCTTTAACATAAGCTGCACCTCACTAGTGTTTTTAAAAAGTATATGCACAGCAGAGTTAAAATTTAACCGGCAGGCATAATATGAAATATTCACACATGGGGAGGTGCTTAAATGAAAAAGAGGAAAACCGAGCTTCTTGAAAAAGCTGCAAATATATTAAACGTACCCAGCGAGGCTTTGGCAGGCACACCAAGGGTGACAATTACAGGTACGGGGAAAGCTCATATAGAAAATCACTGCGGTCTTCTGGGATATACAACGGAGGAGGTATTGGTAAACGGCAGGGGAGTTATGATAAAGCTTCGGGGAAAAAATCTTGAGCTTGAGGCCATGAGTGACATGGAGCTTCTTGTGGTAGGCACCATAAGTTCCGTTGAGTATTTAAAGTGAGGTAACCATAATGGAGGGAGCAGTAAACTACATAAAAGGTACTGTCCGCGTTAAGGTCAGAGCCAGGTATGAGGAGCGGGTAATAAATATCTGCACATATCTGGGAATAAAATTCTGGAATATTGAGCGGGGCGGGGACGGAAACCTGGAATTTACCACTACCATTGGCGGTTACAGAAAACTCAGGAGAGCTGCTGAAAAAAACGGTTCTTTTACCGTAAAGCCAATTTCAAGAAAAGGCGTGCCTTTCCTCATGTGGAAGGTACGGAAAAGGTACATATTGCTGGCAGGGCTGGGCGTTTTTATCTTTATGATGACGATTTCCTCCATGTTTATATGGCAGATAGAGGTGAGAGGCAACGAAAAAGTGTCCACCGAGGAAATACTGGGTGCTCTTGGGGAACTGGGCGTCGATATAGGTACAAACACCTTTAAGCTTAATAACAGAATGATTCAAAATAATATGCTCCTTATGATTCCGGAGCTTTCATGGATAACCGTAAATACCCAGGGTAGCCGCGCGGTAGTTATAGTGAGAGAAAAACTGGAAAAGCCGGAGATCATCGACTATGACAAACCAACAAAGGTTGTTGCGGAAAAAACGGGAATAATTGAAAAAATTACTGTTTTGAGAGGCATTCCCCTGGTGGAGGAGGGCGACACGGTGTTGGAAGGAGATGTGCTTTTAGACGGCGACGGCGGCAGAGCCGACGGAGAAATAATTGCCAGGACATGGTACACTATGGAGGAAATTATGCCCCTGTCCGGGGAAAAGAAGGAGTACACCGGTCATTCCACAGTAAGGTACTCCATAAAGCTGGGGAAAAAATATATAAAATTATATTTTTCAGGTAGAAATCCATATACTGATTGTGATAAGATAACGATGGAGAAGGCTGCTGTTATGCCGGATGGAAGCGTTCTTCCCTTCGGACTGAGAAGAGAGGAATTTATAGAGTATGAAACAAAAGAGGAGTCCTTCGACCTGGAAAGATGCCTTGAGCTTATGGAGAAACGGCTTCTTTCACGGCTTTCGGAGGAAATCGATGACGGGGAAATAGTCTCCTATGAGTTTAACCATACTCTGACAGACGGCGCAGTTACCCTTACAATGAAAGCCCAGTGCCTTGAAAATATAGCGCTGGTGCGCTCTGATGAAGACCTTTTGTATTCACAACAGAATTTGGAGGAGTTCCAAACTAATGACAGAACAGATAATCAGCGTTGACAGAATGGAAAATATAATAAGCGTATTTGGTTCCTTTGACGAAAACCTCAGGATAATTGAAAATGAGCTTGGCGTTAAGGTAACGGACAGGGAGTCGGAAATACGCATAACCGGCGAAGCGGAGAACGTGATGGTGGCGCAGAAGACCATTGAAGGGCTTATGACTCTTGTATCAAAGGGCGAGACCGTAGACGGTCAGAATGTGCGCTATATAATGGGGCTTGTGAAAAACGGTCAGGAGGAGAAAATCGAGGACCTGACAAGAAACGTGATATGTGTTACCGCCAAGGGAAAGCCCATAAAAGCAAAGACCATTGGACAGAAAAAATATACCGAGGCGATTAAAAAGAACGTCATAACGCTGGGAGTAGGTCCTGCCGGTACGGGAAAGACGTATCTTGCGGTGGCTGCCGCTGTGGCAGCCTTCAGAGCCAAGGAGGTAAACAGAATAATCCTTACCCGTCCCGCGGTAGAGGCAGGGGAGCGTCTGGGATTTCTTCCCGGGGATTTGCAGAGCAAGGTTGACCCGTATTTAAGACCCCTTTACGACGCGCTTTTTGAAATGCTGGGAGCGGAGACATACGCTAAGTTTCTGGAGCGCGGGGATATTGAGGTTGCGCCCCTTGCTTATATGAGAGGACGTACTCTGGACGACAGCTTTATTATCCTTGACGAGGCTCAGAACACATCCAGGGAGCAGATGAAAATGTTCCTTACAAGGCTGGGTTTCGGCTCGAAAATTGTCATAACCGGCGACATTACACAGATTGACCTGCCTGCCGACAAAGCCAGCGGACTTAAAGAAGCTCTCCGTGTGCTTGAGGGAGTGGAGGATATAGCTATCTGCCGCCTTACAGGGGCAGATGTGGTACGCCATGTCCTGGTTCAGAGGATTGTGGAGGCCTATGATAAGTACGAGAAGAACCGCCAGGAGCCTCAGCAGTCAGGTCAGCGGAGAAAAAACAGCCGGGAAAAGAGGTAAAAGTCGTATGGCGGCAGAAATTACGGTGACAAGGACTAAAACTGGTCTGGGTCACCCGGAAACGGCAGCCCTTGTAAAAAAGGCAATAAGCGCAGCCCTTGAGGCTGAAGGCATAGAGGGGACCTGCTATATTGACGTCACCCTTACCGATGACGATACAATACGCGAAATAAACCGCGAAAACAGAAATGTGGACAGAGCCACCGATGTGCTGTCCTTTCCCTTAAATGAGCTTACGCCGGGACATTTTGACCCGGAGAAGTGTGAGCGTGATTATGACAGAGGCGGCGTGTACCTGGGCGACATGGTTATAAATATTCCACAGTGCGACCGTCAGGGTGAGGAGTACGGTCACGGCTACCGCCGTGAGGTCAGCTATCTTGCCGTGCATTCCACACTTCATCTTCTTGGCTACGACCATGTAGACGAAGGTGAGGACAAGCGACTTATGCGAAAAAGAGAAGACATAATTATGGAAAAGCTGAAGATAGGCAGGTGAAATATTGTGATAAAGAGGGAAGGCATTATCGCCGTTATAGGAAGACCGAACGTAGGTAAAAGTACTCTCGTAAATGCCATGGTGGGGGAAAAGGTGACCATAGTAAGCCCAAAGCCGCAGACTACCAGGGAGAGAATTTACGGTATTGCTCAGCGGGGCGATACTCAGCTTGTCTTTGCCGATACTCCGGGGTTTCACAGGTCGAGAAACAAGCTGGGAGAGTATATGGTCAAGGTTGTGGAAGACAGCGTAGGCGATGTGGACTGCGTATGCCTTGTGGTGGAGCCTGTGGCAAATATAGGCATACAGGAGGAAAGCCTTATAAAGCGCATCGGACGAATGGACGTGCCTGCGGTGCTTGTTATAAATAAGGCTGATACCGTAAACCCCGAGGAGCTTCTTCCGGTTATAGACATATATTCAAAAGCTTATAATTTTGATGAGATTATGCCGATTTCCGCAAAAAACGGTCAGGGTGTTGAGGAACTTTTTAAGCTTTTGTCAAAATACGCGTATGAGGGACAGCCTCTTTTCCCGGAGGATATGATAACTGACCAGCCGGAGCGCAAGCTTGTGGCGGAGCTCATAAGGGAAAAAATGCTCATACTGCTTCAGCGGGAGGTGCCCCACGGCGTGGCAATCGAGATAGAAAGCTTTAAGGAGCGGGACGACGGCATTATAGATATTTCAGCCACCATATACTGTGAAAAAAGCAGTCATAAAGGTATTATTATAGGAAAGAATGGGGAAATGCTCCGGAAAATAGGTTCTATGGCAAGGCGTGACATAGAGCAGCTGCTGGGCAGCAAGGTTTACCTTCAGACCTGGGTAAAGGTAAAGGAAAACTGGCGCGACAGCGGCGCAAATCTTAAAACCTTCGGCTATGTTGAAGAATAAATTTTGAAATTATTTACCTCACATATTTTTATCTGAAAAGCAGAAAATATAACTGCGGGCAGATATGAGGTAAATAATTATGACTTCTGAAGGAATGTGGCGGCTCTTTACGGAGACTGGAAATGTTCTGTTTTACTGTATCTACAAGGAGCTTGCAGAGGTTAAAGAGGAAAAGACGGCGTAAAGAGATTTTTGTGGCGGCAAGCTTTTTTGCCGCCGGAGGTGGACATGTACATAAAGACAAAGGGGCTTGTGCTCCGGGAAAACGTATATAAGGAGAGCAGCAGAATACTGACTGTCCTCACCTCCACAGAGGGTAAGATCACACTGTCGGCCCGGGGCGCCAAGCGGAAAAACAGCAAGCTCGCAGCCTCGGCACAGCTTCTTGCATATTCGGACATGACGATTTTCTGCGAACGGGGACGGTACATATTGACCGAGGCAAGGAGCATTGAGCTTTTTGAGGGGCTTCGTGACGACGTGGAAAGGCTTAGCCTTGGAGCCTATTTCGGAGAGCTTCTGGAAACTCTTTCAGACGAGGATATGCCGAACCCGGAGGTGCTGAGCCTTGGACTTAACGCTCTTTACGCTCTATCCGGAGGAGAGAGGGACCCAGAGCTTGTAAAGGCTGCGTTTGAGCTTCGACTCATGTGCCTATCAGGCTATGAGCCCTATGTAGAGCGGTGCTCCAGGTGCGGCGGGGAAAACCCGCAGGAGCCTGTTTTTGACCTTGTAGGCGGCGTTCTGACATGCAAAGGCTGCTATACACCAGGAAGCGGAAAGCCGGTACTCCTGTCCCCCGGAACCCTTGAGGCAATGCGGTACATAATATCGACGGACGTTAAAAGATTATATTCCTTTAAATTGGGCGAAAGCTCGAAAAAACAGCTTTCCGAGGTGTGCCAGGAATACTTAAAAACACAGCTTGGCACAGGCTTTAAGACCCTTGATTTTTATGAGTCGCTTATTAAATTCAAAGGCTGATACAGAGAGGGTTTTTTGTTAAAAAATAAATTAATGTGGGCATTTTACCCTATATCTGAAGGAATTATTTCAAAAATCGGATAAAATATTTGTAAAAGGTGTGTTGACTTGCATTCTGCGAGAGAGTAAAATATAGTTGTAAAATGGTGCGGAGTGTTGCAGACGGATAAGGTCGCCGGCAGCATGCGTATGTTTTTTGGTTCAGACCTGTTTTCAAGATAACAGAAAGAGAGGAATCCCTTAATGCTTGACGATAGACAACTTAAGGAAATAAAAAAGCTTGCGATTAGAATAAAAATCG
>CALWYM010000039.1 GCA_944385775.1 uncultured Oscillospiraceae bacterium
TAGCCATAAGCTTTGTGGGGTTATCGTCTGCTGCTATTCTGTTAGATGACAGCTTTCCGCACTGACGGCAGCGATGGATAACAGCCCACTCTCCGTTTTTCCGAACCCATACGCCTACGGCGTCCATAAGCCCGTGACATGAGCTTTGCCTGTCTCCCGGTGTTACGTCTACGTGAAGGCTTGCAAGACAGTTGGGACAGTGATTTCTGTGGTCGCTTCCGGCGCCCTCCGGCACAATAAGCCTCCCGCAGTTTTTGCAGGTAAAGCTTTCAAGGCAGGCGTGGTTTTTATAGTAGCCCCGCTCATATTTTCTTCTTTTAGTTTCCCTGCTCATAGTATCCCTCCATATCACCCTGACCACCCATCATAAGGGTGAGTTCCTCCGTCTTTTCAATGGGGAAAGGGGGCATTGCAAGCGGACGGGACGCTATGCTAAGCAGCACAAGGGGATTATCCTCCTCACGGACGGGATATGACACAAGCTCGCCGCACCGGCTGCACCTTGAAACTATATCCCAGTTTCCCTTTTCGTCAACCAATATGGAAACAGGCTGAAGCGTTCCAAGACACTCATAACCCTCACTGTCCTCACTGTGGACAGAGGAAAGACAATGTGGGCAGTGGTCCGCTTTCAGCTCGCCCTCCCAGCCGCAGTTTTTGCAGCGGTACATATTTTCACTCATGGAAAGTCTCCTGATAATACATTTTTTATCATTATACAATCCCAAGAGCGCCTTCGTCAACATTCGCCTGGAAAACGGTGGGGAGAGTACCAGGGCATATCTTAGATAATCTTTTTACCATGCCGTAGCAGGCTCTCTGTTAAGGTTTTCTTGAAAGCGGCAGAGGAATGTGGTATCATTATCCTTATAAGCAAACTATTACCTGACCATGGGAGGGGAAATATGAGGAGAAAATTTTTAGCATCGGCGCTGATATTTGTAATAATTCTGTCAGTGCTATGCGTCCCGGTTTCGGCAGCCGATACGGTTGAGGGGACGCTTGACAATTTTACGGTAAAAAAGAACTATGATGACCGTTTTACCGATGTAAAAACCGGGGACTGGTTTTATGATAATGTAGAGTATCTGTACGAACTGGGGCTTACCCAGGGGCAGAGCGAAACTTCCTTCGGAGCTTCAAACACAATCAGCGTTGCGGAGGTAATAACCTTTGCAGCCAGAGTGAGGAGCGTGTTTTTCTACGGAGACAGCGAATATGCGGCAAAGCAGTTTCCGGGCGGTGAGTGGTACAGTCCATATCTGGAATATCTCAAGTACGCGGGCGCCATCGGTACCGAGGCAGATTCTGTAATGGAGACAAAGGCGACGAGGGAGTTCACAGCACACATTCTGGCTAACACTCTGCCCGCACAGGCTTACAGCACCCTTAACGCCGATATTATGGTTGAGGCTGCCGGGACCGGTATGTACATGGGCGACATATTTGACACGCTTTATGATGAGGATATACTTATCCTCTACATGACAGGCATATGCTCTGGAACGGACAGCTACGGCAATTTTTACCCCAAGACCACAATTACAAGATCAGAGCTTGCGGCAATGCTCACAAGACTTGTGAACGAAAGTCTGAGAGTGGAGATAAAGTGGGAGCTGCCGGATACGGCGATCCCCATAGAGCATAACTATCGAACCTATAAATCCTTCATTACCGACAGTCCTTCCTTTGATACAACTCCGGAGACCATAGAGGACTATGGGGAAAATATCCGCTGGATGCTGAAAAACGACCTTAACACGTACAAATATTCTTTTCCCGGAGAGTGTGACCCCACTGTGCCAAGGGATATGTACTGCGACGCAGTGTGCCTCTATCCGGAGTTCGGTTATAACGGCGTTTCGGTTATGGTAAGTCTTAATGTCACCGGTAAGGAAAAAACAACCGAGCTGACTCTTACCCTTACAGGCGATACGGAGCAGCGGAGAGAGCTTGCTCTTGAAAAGGCCCTTGAGCTTCATGACCTTTTCTGGGAGAGGGGCACTATTACGGAAAATATGACAGAGGAACAGGTAGCAAAGGTTTACTATAATCACCTGGCGACAAGCTGCCAGTACGACAACGACTTTAAGACAGGCTGCTACTGGCCAAGCGGTGCGCTGGTGGACGGACTTGCCGTTTGTCAGGGCTACACCGGCGCCTATAATATGCTCCTTAAAATAGAGGGCATCAGCTGTACAGTCGCCCAGGGACCTAACCATATTTGGACCGTGGCAGACCTTGACGGAGAGGAATATCATATTGACGCCACATGGGGCGACAGGGGCAATTACTCCACCGACAAGTGGTTTAAGCAGACAAGGGAAAACAGCTTCAGGGACCACCGCGCAAATCTGGGACCGGGTAATTATTCCCAGGGCTTTGAAAAGGTAAATGTAGAATAATTTAGTACACCGGGGAGAATAATTTGAATTTTTCAAATTATTCTCCTTGCATATTTACGGAGAATGTATTACAATAGCTACTAAGCTAAATTCCAAAAGTAAAGGAGAACGGGCTATGATTGAAAGAGATGTCTGCGAGCGGGTGCTGGCTGTGGCTGTGTCCACCGGTGCTGACTATGCGGAGCTTTTTTGCGAGAACACGGTGGATCACGCCGTAAATATGATTGCGGGCAAGGTGGATTCCGTAAAGGACGGGTATATTGCCGGCGCCAGCGTCAGGGTTTATAAGGGACTAAGGAGCGTTATGGCGTCAACCATAGATACCACTGAGCAGGGACTTATAAGCTGTGCCAAAAAGGCTGCGGAAGCGCTGGGACAGGGCAAGGCTGAAATTTCCATCTGCCTTACGCAGCGTATTTTTGGGGATATTCACCCCATAAAGATTGTACCCTCAACAGTTAAAAACAGCGACAAGATAGAGGTTTTAAGAAGGGCATGCAATGCCGCCAAGGAATATGACGGCGCCATAAAGCAGGTTAAGGGTACCCTTCTCGACGTGGACCACGGCATAATGATTGCAACGAGCGAGGGGCTTTACACAACTGACAGACAGATACGCACAAGACTCAGTATGGAGTCTGTTGCGGAAATCGGCGGAGAGACCCAGACCGGTACGGCAAGTCCGGGAAGACGTATGGGCATGGAGATGTTTGACGGGCTTATAAGCCCGGAGGAAACGGGCAGGGAGGCGTCACGTCAGGCTGTGACCATGGCAGGCGCCGGCTACGCTCCGGCAGGCACCATGCCTGTTGTCATAGGAAACGGCTTTGGCGGTGTAATTTTCCACGAGGCCTGCGGTCATTCCCTTGAGGCGACCAGCGTAGCTTACGGCTGCAGCCAGTTCTGCGGAAAGCTGGGTCAGCAGATTGCAAACCCCAAGGTAACGGCTGTTGACGACGGTACTATCCCGGGCGCGTGGGGCTCAATCAATATTGATGATGAGGGCACCCCGGCGAGGAAAAACGTACTTATCGAAAAGGGCGTTTTAAAAAGCTATATGATAGACAAGTTTAATTCACGGCGCATGGGCATGGAGCCTACCGGTAACGCCAGGCGCCAGAGCTACGGATACACCCCCACAAGCCGTATGACAAACACATACATTGCGGCTGGTGATGACAAAAATGAGGATATTATCGCCTCTGTGGAGTACGGTCTCTACGCCAAAGCCATGGGCGGCGGCTCCGTCAATCCGACAACAGGGGAATTTAACTTCGCTGTCCGCGAGGGATATATGATCCGCGGCGGCAAGGTCTGCGAGGCTGTAAGAGGCGCCTGCCTTGTAGGCAAGGGAAGCGACGTAATTATGAATATTGACATGGTGGGACCCGACCTGGATATGGGTCAGGGTATGTGCGGCTCCTCCAGCGGCTCCATTCCTGCCAATGTGGGTCAGCCCATGATAAGAGTTTCGTCCATAACCGTAGGCGGAAGATAAGGAGGAATGGCAAAATGACTTTTGATAAATTTAAAATTCTCGTGGTGGCTGCCGCTGAAAAAAGTGGCATTGACCAGTATGAGCTTTACTATTCTACGGCGGAGGGTACCAGCGTCAGCGTCTTTGCCCATGAGGTAAGTGAATTTTCCAGCGAGGTATCCGGCGGCGTTTGCTTCCGCTGCATTGTAAACGGTAAAATGGGTTACGCATCTACTCAGGAGCTCAGCGAGAGCCAGGCGGAGTCCATTGTGAAAAGAGCCAGCGAAAACGCTCTGTCGCTGGATAATGAGGATATGGAATTTCTGGGGGAGGGCGGAAAGACCTATCAGAATGTCAGTGCTCCTGATTATACGCTGCCCACAACAGATGAGCTTATTAAGGCTGCGCTGCACACCGAGCAGGCGGCATATGATGCCGATTCTGCGGTAATTGACGGTACAAGCACAACAGCGGCTTCCGAAATATCCTCTATTGCCATATTCAACTCAAAAGGTCTTGACCTTCACTATGAAAACAAGATGTCTGTTATAATGACAGATGTTGTAACGACAGACGGAACTGAAATGGCAAACGACCGCAGCGTAAAGGCTGGCAACTTCTCCAAAATTGACTTTGCCGCCGTGGCAAAGGAGGCGACAGCCAGTGCGAAGGCGAAGCTTGGAGCTGATGTTGCCCCCACGGGAGCCTATCCGGTGGTTTTTGCTCCGAAGGCAATGGCGTCATTTTTAAGAGTGTTTTCCAAGGCGTTTTCCTCTGAGGAAGCGCAAAAGGGCCTTTCACCTCTGAAGGGCAGAGAGGGTACTGTGGTTGCCGCCGATTCTGTCACAATTACGGACGACCCGTTTTATTCCGAGAGCTTAATGCCAATCGGCTTTGACGCGGAAGGCTCACCCACATATAAAAAGAATGTGGTGGAAAAGGGTGTTCTTAATACGCTGCTCTACAATCTTAAAACCGCCGCTGCCGCAGGCAAGGAAACTACGGGCAACGCGTCAAAGGCAGGCTATGACGCGCCGGTTGAGATTCGTCCGTTTACAATGTATATTGCTCCCGGAAGCATTTCCGAGGAGGAGCTTTTGAAAAAAGCGGGCAACGGCGTGTACGTTGATTCCCTTGGCGGACTTCACGCAGGAGCAAATACCGTTTCCGGTGATTTTTCACTGCAAAGCTCAGGATTTATGATTGAAAACGGCGTTAAGACGAAGGCTGTCAAGAGCTTTACCGTGGCGGGCAACTTCTATGATATGCTTAAAAATATTACAGCCATATCTGATAAGGTAGAGCTTCCCGGGCTTGGCGGCATGACCGCTTTCGGCTCACCGGCGGTTTTGGTTGAAGGACTTACCATAGCCGGAAAGTGATAATAATTTCCCTCTCCCATTTTGATGGGGGGGAGCCCATTGCAGATGTATATATTTTTATTTTAAAAGGAGGAAATACCAATGCCTTTTTCAGCCTATCTTGAAAGTAAGAGAGAGGACTGCAAAGAGCTTGTGGCAGAGCTTTCCAAAAGCTTTCGTTATGTAAGCGTACTGGGAAGTGAGGTCCACAATACCGTTTTCCGTGTTGACCGCCGCTCCTCAACGGTAACTGACGGTCGCGGAGAGTGCGGCTTTGTTGTGAAAATGCAAAACAGCGGAGCTGTCTATGAATATTCCCTTGATGATATATCCGGAGACAAGGCTGCCATTGCAAAGAAAATTATTGATTCCATTGAGGTTGAGCCGGAACTTCGTGAAAGAATGATTTCCGGAGCCGAAATTACAGATGAGCCTCTTAAGCAGGACTTTGTAAGGGAGTCTGACTTTGATTCATACAGTGAGGAGTATCTTCTCTCATTCTGTAAGGAGCTTAAGGATAAACTGCTTGCAGCTGATGAAAAAGTGGTAAACGCCACAGTTTCCCTTATGCCCTACACCACGGATAAGCTTTTTGTTACCAAAAACCGGGAGCTTACACAGCATTACGGCTGGTGCAATGCGTCCATGATGGTATTTTATTCAGACGGCAAGATGGCAAGAGCCAGGGACGGGGAAAATTCCCATCTTATAGCTGACATTATAAAGACTTTGCCCACACTTACCGATAGTCTTGTGGATAAGGCGAGACATCTTGCCAAGGCAAAGCCCATTGAGCCGGGAGTTTATGACGTAATCACCGACAGCTCAATTACTGGACTTATAGCCCACGAGGCATTTGGTCACGGAGTTGAGATGGACCAGTTTGTCAAGGACAGAGCGCTGGCAAAATATTATGTAGGCAAATATGTTGCTTCGCCCATTACCAATATGCGAGACGGCGCTGCGGCAACGCTCAGTGCGGCTTCTTACTTCTTTGACGACGACGGCGTTATTGCCCACGATACCCAGATTATTAAGGACGGCATACTTGTTGCCGGGCTTTCGGACCTTGTAAGCGCCACGGAGCTGGGCACAGAGCCTACCGGTAACGGACGCCGTGACAACTATCGCCGCAAGGCCTATTCCCGTATGACAAATACCTTCTTCGAGCCCGGTAAGGATAAGCTTGAGGATATGATAGCCTCCGTAAAGCATGGCTATATGATTTTTGAGACATCTAACGGTATGGAGGATCCGAAAAACTGGCAGATTCAGTGCATAGCCCAGTACGGAATTGAGATAGTGGACGGAAAGCTTACGGAAAACTATGTGACGCCTGTTGTAATGAGCGGCTCTGTGCCGGATCTTTTAAAGAGCATTTCCATGGTTTCAGACTGTGCCAAGGTTATTGGCTCCGGAAGCTGCGGCAAGGGCTACAAGGAATGGGTCAGAGTTGCCGACGGCGGACCTAATCTGAAAGTGAGGGTAAAACTGGGATGATTGACGTAATTAATATTTTAAAGTCCACCGAGGGTGTGGACGATTATCGTGTTACAAGCACGAAGAGGGAAAGCTACGAGCTGTTTTTCGTCCATGAAAAGCTGGAAACTGTCCGTTCCACCGATACCATCTCCACAGATGTAACAGTTTATATAAAGCATGACGGCAAGGTGGGCGATTCCTCTTTCTCTGTTTATCAGTCCATGGACGAGGCGGAAGTTGAGAAAAAGGTCAGGTCTGCCGCCGCAAGGGCAAAGCTTGTGTCCAACGAAAGCTATGAGCTACCCGAGGGCGGAGTATTTTCCGGGGAGATAGAGTCAAACTTTAAGGACTATTCCATGCCGGTACTGGCGGAGAAGATTTCAGATGCTGTTTTCGCCGCTGACACATTGGGACACGGCAGTCTTAACGCCACTGAGGTTTTTATATATAAGGATACCGTCAGCGTTAAAAACAGCCGGGGCGTTGACAAGACCCAGGTAAAGTATCACGCCATGGTGGAGACTATCCCCACATGGACAGAAAACGGTGAAAGCGTTGAGCTTTATGAAAACTATACCTTTACCGAGTATGACCCGGAGGTAATTACTGCCGAAATTGCCGGAAAGCTCCGGGAGGTACGTGACAGACAGGTTGCGGTAAAGCCGGAAACTCCGATGAGCGTCAACGTGCTTATCGGACCAAAGGAGATTCTCCGCCTTCTTGGCAGCATAACAAGGGATATTTCTTACGCAAATGTCTATTCCCACTCAAATCTTCACAAAGTGGGCGACAGCATACAGAGCGGTGACGGAGACGGAATTACGATTACCTTAAAGGGCGCCATGAAGGGCAGCACCAAGTCTGAAGCCTTTGATGAGGACGGCGTATCGCTTACTGAAAAGGTTGTTGTCAGAGGCGGCGTTATCGAGAGCCTTCACGGTGACAGCCGTTACGCTCAGTATCTGGGTGAGACTCCTACGGGAAATCTCCGCTGCACTCAGATGGAGCCGGGTACACTTACAAAAAGCGAGATCATGGCGGCGCCTTATGTGGAGTGCATTTCCATGAGCGGTCTTCAGGTGGATATGTATAATGACTACATCGGCGGCGAAATTCGTCTTGCGTATTACTATGACGGCGAGAAAACAGTACCTGTAACGGCAGTTTCCATGAGCGGAAAGCTCTCAAGCGTACTGTCAAGCCTCCGGCTTACAGAGGAGACTGTGGCGGTTGATGGCTATACAGGACCGAAAAATGTTATGCTGAAGGGTATGCAGATACTCTAAACTTAATAAAAACAAAAATCTCCGTAGCTTTTTGCTGCGGAGATTTTTTTGCGGTGAGACATTGCAATGTGTTTTTACTTTGTGTGCCCTTATGATATATTCCTTATTTTAGATCATTTTTACTTGTTTTTATTTTTCTTATCCTTTGACTTGCTGTTTTCCTTTTTACCCTTTGACCTGAGAATAACACTGGTCAAAAGCAGTGCGATAACAACCATCGCCTTTAGAACCGTTGAGACCGAGAGCTGACTTTCGCCGCCCAGAGCATTTGCCAGAGCTGTAACGCCGGCTTCAATGCCGCTGTAATCGTCAGTTCCAGAGGCAGGCTTAAATGCGCCTTCGATTTTGGAGATGTCATCAACGGAAATGCCCGTATCGGCTCCGATGTTTACATATGTCTTTCCGGTGTTGCCGTTATAGTAAATGTAAACTGTGTCCTCAAAATAGTCAAGGTAGTTAAGTTCGCTGTTTCTGTTGTGCCAAAGCTCGTCAAAGTCCTCGTCACTAACTCTTGTGCCGTAATTAGTCTCTACCTGAATGTGCCCGTGGTACACCTGACGAAGGGGAGCAAGAGCCTCCTCCAGATTTTCGTTCGATTCCTCAACACTGCCATCAAGACTCATGCTGATGGTAATGGGGTCTGTGCCAAGAATTCGCCAAAGCTCATTTATAACATTGACTACGCGGTAAAAATCGTTTTCCACTTCTGTCGATTGAAGCAAACTGTTTATGGTTGCAACATCATTGCCGCTAAAATCACCGAAGAGCCCCGAACCTCTGCTGATGAGGGAGGTGTTAGTGTCCTTAACATAGAAAAGATAGATAACGTCGTCGCCGTACTCCTCCTTAATTGTTTCGATGGCAACATCGTCAAGGGTGGAGTAGTTTGTGTCCTCAAGGGTTTTCCATAAGCTGAGGACAATTCCGCAGTTAAACCGCAGAGCAAAGGTGCGAAGCCTTAGATTGAGAAAAGGCTGAGCTTCCGTAGGTCTGCCGATGATCATGGAGGGATTATCCGGGTTAGCAGGCTCCCGCTCCACAAACAGAGTTCCTTCGTTGCGGTAAAAGGGCTTTACGCTTTCATCTGCCAGAGCCGGCAAGGCGCAGCCTATCGCCAAAATAAGGCATAAAATTGTGGCTGTAATCTTCTTTAACATTTTTATTCCTCCAATCATGGTCTCCTAAATATGGTGGGACGATAATATAAACCAATCCATACTCTCTGCCATATTAAATCATGGCAGAGAGTATGGTTGTGGTAGCCTTAAACAAATATTTATTAAATTTTATTAGCTCTGAAGAATTGCAGGGACGGATTTTTCCATAGCGGAGGTGGTTTTTAAAAATGCATTAATATCAATATCCTCAGCACTGAGATTGTTAAACACATAAGTGCCACGAGTAAAGTTACCTGTTTCAGAATCAAACATATATGCACTCATTGAACTCGTGTAATCTATTCCATTAGAAGATAGCACCATATCATATGGTACAAAATCAGAGCTACTGACGGTATAATCAATAACCAGACGAGCGTCATCTCCTGTTCCTACTGACCTAACTTCGATGCTAGAGAAAGGCGTGCCGATCATACTGCCGTTTACCGGAATTTCAATCTCAGAAACGTCCTGCTCTAAATAAATTACAGGTGCAATGAAATCAGCATCGCTGATTTCGCTTTGAGAAATATTGGAATCATAAAACGCAATGCCGTTCTCAAGTGAGCTAAGGTAAAGTTTGTATTCAGTGCCATCGTTTCCTATAAACATAGGAGCTCTAGTTTCCATGAACTCTTTGCTTTCTGATGGTATTAATGTTCCGACAGAGTATTCATTTGAAAAGGTGATGTCAAAGCCACTAATTGATACTTCTGTGCCTGCTACATAAGTGACTGGGCTTATTGAGGATATTTGGCTACCCTGTGCGTAAGTAGTAAAAGTTTTATCAGTATTTGCCCAGATATCCATAGTACCGCGCATTTGCTGACCAGCACTAAAGCTGAAAACAGCACTGGAAGGACTTTTTGTATATGTGGTATTACTTGTAACGGTAGACCAAAGTGGACTGTTTACATATGAAGTTTCGCCCTGATAAATTTCAATTGCGTCTTCGTCATAAGTGAAATCGCCGGCATACCCGCCGGAATTTCCGTAACCATTTCCGTTATAAGCAGTAAACTGAAAATCGAGAATAGGTTGAACTCCGTAATTTGAAATATACATTTTGAGACTATCAATGGTGATAGATGACGAAGTATTAGATGAATATGTTATATACGGGATCATCATAAAATTCAAATCTACAGAATCATAGATAAAGTAATGGTGAGGACCTGAATATGTACCGGCGTAAGCAGTGCCGGAAAGACAGACCGCTACAACGATGGCTAGAACTAGGACGGTTGAAATAATTTTTTTTTGATTTCATGAGTTACATTCCTTTCTTAATTATATTTTTGTAGGGAATTTGAAGCTTCATTTTTTCCCTTCTACTTATATATGTCGTAAGGACAGCGTTTGGGGACAGGCAAAATGAAAAATTATCAAATTATATATTGAATTTTTTTGGAGAATATAGTATTATTATGCAAATAATTTAGCGGATAATGCTGCATATAAAATCAAAAAACAGGCGGTGGTTTTGTGAAAAAACTAAATGATATACAGCGTGCTGCAATACATAGGTTATTTAAAACTATGAACAAAATACTGTATAACTATGCACTAAGATATATCAGAAATGAAGGCTATGCCGAAAACATCGTTTCGCAAACCTTTCTCATCGTGTGTGAAAAAGCAGATGAATTTATGGTCAGTCCGAATCCACAGGGCTATGTTTTTAATATTACGAAGAATGTGCTCCGTTCGGAGGTTAAGGCAATTGTCAATGGGAACAGTCGCTTTTTGTATATAGACGCCTATGATAAAGACGGTGAATTTGAAATTCGTGATAAAGAAAATCATTTTTATGAAACGGAATATTCCGATGCTGTAAGTCCGGAGGATTACGAAATCCTAAAAAAGCTTTCTGTCGGCAACATTTCCGTAAAGGAGCTGGCGAAAGAACTTGGGATTAGTGAGGAGGCCTGTAAGAAGAGAGTGCAGCGAGCCAGAAACAGAATGAGGAAGGCTCTTGAAAAAATAAATTAGTTTTATTTTCCTATGTCCCCAAATGGACGTTTCGTGACATAAGTAAGTATGAGGAAGAAAGTAGGAGGAGATTTAATGAGCCTACCGGAAAAAAGCTTTACAGGAGACATATCACGCTTTGATAGCATGAGCACAGAGGAACTGTGGTCATTTATTGATGAAGATTTTTATTCGGAAAGTGAAGAAACCACACAAAATGAAACAGTTTTATATGCGTTGAAGTTGCTTGAAAGGATGGGTGAGCTTAAGGAGCCTAAATCAAATCCGGCAGAGTTACTAAGGGAAGTCGAGTCAAAAAACATAGGTTTATCAGAAAAATAAAGAAG
>CALWYM010000040.1 GCA_944385775.1 uncultured Oscillospiraceae bacterium
CGGCTCTGAGGTCATAGGCGGTAACCGACGCGCCGGTAAGGGAGGGGACACCCTCCACCACGGCGATACGACCGTCTACACGGATTTTCGCGCCCATTTTTACAAGCTCGTCCACATACTTATAGCGGTTTTCCCAAACACCCTCGGTAATTACACTGGTTCCGGAGGCAAGGCACAGAACGGTTGTTATCTGAGGCTGCATATCCGTAGGAAAGCCCGGGTAAAACTGGGTCTTTATATTGACCCGGCTAAGAGGCTTGTTGCGGCGGACAAGAACGCAGTCCGCACCCTCGATTATCTCCACGCCCATCTCCTGAAGCTTTCCTGAGATGCAGAAAAGATGCTTGGGAATAACGTTATTAATAAGAAGCTCGCCGCCTGTACCGGCAACGGCTGCCATATATGTGCCGGCCTCAATCTGGTCCGGAATAATGGAATAAAATCCGCCACGAAGTTTATCCACGCCCTGAATCGTTATGACGTTTGTACCGGCGCCCCGAATTTCCGCACCCATGCTGTTTAAAAAGTTTGCCACATCGACAATATGGGGCTCCCTTGCGGCGTTTTCAATTATCGTACGACCATTGGCCTTGGCTGCCGCCAGCATAATGTTTATCGTAGCTCCCACCGACGCCATGTCAAGATAAATATAGGCGCCGTGAAGCCTGCCGCCCGGTACCCTGGCACAGACCAGACCGTTTTTTACCTCTACCTCTGCTCCCATGGCGGTAAAGCCCTTGACGTGCTGGTCAATAGGACGGACTCCGCCAAAATTGCAGCCACCCGGCATGGCAACGGTAGCCTCACCAAACTTGCCCAGCAGCGCGCCGATAAGATAATAGGATGCCCGAAGCTTGCTCATAATCTCAAAATCCGCAACGCTTGTGGCAACACTGTCACAGTTTATGTCCATTGTGTGCTTGTCCACCATACGGATACTGGCGCCCATAAGCTTTAAAATGTTGAGCTGCATCGTGATGTCTGATATTTGGGGAATATTCTCAATCCGGCACACGCCGTCTACCAAAATGGCAGCCGGAATCATGCCTACGGCAGCATTTTTCGCACCGCTTATATCTACTTGACCGTAAAGCGGTTTGCCGCCCTTGACAACATACCTATACAAAGGCTCACCTTCCTGTTTTTATTTTGTTTCTAGTATGCCCGTTTTTTTCAAAACCACCGGCACGACGGAGCGGTTTACTCCTTAAAAACCCGGTAAAATCATAAGAAAATGGCAAATAAAGTCAAGACCATTATTGCCTGACGGGGCTTTGAAAAGGGACAAATCCAAAATCCGGGGGAAAAGTGACTGAAAGTAGCTCCCCAGGTTTTGCCTCTTTCGACGGCATAGGGTCATCGAGTGATGTTATTATACCATTTAAGGAGTATTTTTGCAACGTTTTTTATCCTGTGCAGCCACCATTTTACACTATGTCAAGGGTATTTTTTTGGCGTTTTCAGGACTAAAATTTTATTGACGGAAAAAAATTATGCGTTATAATATAGGTACCTGATGAAAAAGATAAGCATTATTAAATGCGGAGGTATGAAAATGAGTCAAGAATGCAATCACGATTGTTCAAGCTGCGGAGCGGACTGCCCCAGCAGAAATTCCGATCCTGCAAGCTTCCTTAAGGCGCCCCACGAGGGGACGAAAATCAAAAAGATAATTGCCGTTGTCAGCGGCAAGGGCGGCGTGGGAAAGAGCCTTGTTACCTCCCTTATGGCTGTGGAGATGAGGCGGAGAGGTCACTCTGTGGCCATCATGGACGCGGACATTACCGGTCCTTCGATTCCGGCGTCCTTCGGTCTTACGGAGCGTGCCAGCGCCGTGGAAAATGCCCTGCTTCCCAGCCTTACGGCTACCGGCATTGAGGTTATGAGCATGAATCTTCTTCTGGAGGAGGCCACAAGCCCCGTTGTGTGGAGAGGACCAATTATCGGCGGAGTTGTGGAGCAGTTCTGGACAGACGTTGCCTGGGGCGAGGTGGACTATATGTTCGTGGATATGCCTCCCGGAACCGGGGACGTTCCCCTGACTGTTTTCCAGTCTTTACCCGTTGACGGCGTTATTGTTGTAACCTCACCTCAGGAGATGGTGGGCGTTATAGTTGAAAAGGCAGTTAATATGGCTGAGATGATGGGTAAGCCTGTTTTGGGTCTTGTGGAGAACATGGCGTACTTTGAATGCCCGGACTGCGGCAAAAGGCAGTATATCTACGGCGAAAGCCACGTTAAGGATACTGCTAAGCTTCACAATATCCCGGTAGCGGTAAGCCTTCCCATTGACCCGCTGCTTACAAAGCTTGTGGACAAGGGACAGATTGAGCTTTACGATAAGAGTCTGCTCTCAGAGCTTGCCGACAGTATTGAGGAAAAGTAAAAAGAAAAAAGGACGCTTTCGGAAATTTCCGAAGGCGTCCTTTTTTATGCTTTTCAGTAGCCGATTGTTACCCTGATTGACACGTAATTTATAAACATGTGGAGAAAAACTGAGCCCCATATGTTTTTAGACCGCTCGTAGCACCAGCAGAGTATAAGCCCGGCGGGGATATACTGGAACAGGTACAGCACAAGGTCCCAGCTAAAGCCGGACAGCATATACTCCCACAGGTGGTAAACCGCGAATAGCAGCGCCGAGACAAGGTAGCCCAAAATACGGCTTTTTTTGCGTATTGTACCGAAAATTACGCCGCGGAACAGCGTTTCCTCTACAATGGGAGCCAGCAGCACCGCCACCACGATCATGGTATTCGGGTTGAGTTTTGTCTGCTCGTTAATGGCGGCGGAATTGGGATTTGTAAGGTTCTCAAGAAACTGGGAAAGACCGATTGCCACTATATTCGCCACCAGAATATAAAGGGCAAAGCTCAGCACAACGGAGGTCAGCGTGTCGCTTTTATGGCGGAGCAGTTCTCCGAAGCTTTCGCGCATGAAATGGTTCAGAAAGCACAAAAGGAAAAGAAAGCCCATGCCGTAGTACAGCAGATTAAGCTGGGAGGAGCTGAGGCTGAAGCCGAAAATGGGAAACACATAGTAGTTTAGCAGCACGGCGATATAGCCCATGGCAAAAATATGGGCAATAGAATAGACCCAGCCTACGATGGCCTCAGTTCGGTTCATTGGAAATGGAAAGCTTTTTTTCATTCTGTCAACCTCTTTTTCGCCTCGTAGAGCAGATTCATTGCTTCCAGCGGCGTCATGGTGTTAAAGTCCGTATTTTTAATCTTTTCTATAACCTCTTCCGCGGCTATATTATCAAGGGAGAACTGCCCGCCGTCGCTTTGAGGCGCAGATCTTGCGGCAGGTTTACCGGCTCCCGCCCCGTTTTCCAGCTCCGCCATGACGACGCCCGCCCGGCGAATTACGCTGTCAGGCACACCGGCAAGGTGGGCAACCTCTATACCGTAGCTGTCGTCCGCGCCGCCGGGTACAATTTTCCGCAGAAAGATAATGTCGTCTCCCCGCTTCTTGGCGGAAATATTGTAGTTTTTCACGCCGGAAATCTCCCCTTCAAGGGCGGTAAGCTCGTGATAGTGAGTGGCAAACATGGTCTTTGCCCCCAGCTTTTTCTTGTCGGCACAGTATTCCACAACGGCTCTGGCAATAGCCATGCCGTCATAGGTGGAGGTGCCCCTTCCGATTTCGTCCAGAATAAGCAGCGAGCGGCTTGTGGCGTTTTTTAGGATATGGGCGACCTCCGTCATCTCCACCATAAAGGTGGACTTGCCTCCGGCAAGGTCGTCCGACGCGCCGATTCTTGTAAAGACCCTGTCCACTATGCCTATGACCGCGGATTTCGCCGGAACAAAGGAGCCCATCTGCGCCAAAAGCACAATTAAGGCGGTCTGGCGCATATATGTGCTTTTGCCCGCCATGTTCGGTCCCGTTATTATGGCGACACGGTTTTTGTCACAGTCAAGGTGGGTATCGTTAGGCACAAAGAGAGTATCGGGTCGGGTAGTCTCCACCACCGGGTGCCGCCCCTCCTTAATGTCAATAATACCGTCGGCGGTAATTTCCGGGCGGCACCAGCCGTACGCCACCGCGCACTGGGCAAAAGAGCACAGCGCGTCCAGAGTAGCCACCGAGGAAATCGTCGTCTGAAGGCGGAGAATATCCCCGTTTAGCCTGTCCCTGACTTTTGAGAACAGCTGATACTCCAGCTCGTTTAGCTTGTCACCGGCGGTTAACAGCTCCTCCTCAAGATTTTTAAGCTCCTCTGTTATAAACCGTTCGCCGTTTACCAGCGTCTGCTTTCTTATGTAATCCTCAGGTACGTCTGAGGACTGGGAACGGGGAATCTCAATATAATATCCGAAAACCTTGTTATATCCGATTTTAAGCTTTTTGCCCGTCCGTGCCTTTTCCCTGGCTTCAATATCCGCAAGGGCTTTTTTGCTGCCGCTCAGAAGGTCACGGAGTCTGTCAACCTCGCTGTTATATCCGTCCCTTATTATGCCGCCCTCACGGACGGAAAATGGTGGATCGTCACATATGGCGTCGGTAATAAGAGTCTTGAGGTCAGAAAGGGAATCCATTTTGCCAAGTTCGCACAGAAGCGAGGATTTTGCGTTTTTTAAAAGACCTATAAGCTCCGGAAGCTTTTCAAGGGCGGCGGCAAGGGGGACAAGGTCTCTGCCGGTTACGGTTCCGTAGGCGATTTTACCTACGGTGCGCTCAATATCTCCCGTGCCACGGAGAGTATGGGAAAGCTCCTCACGCATGACGGTTTCATCTACCAGCTCCTCCACGGCGGAAAGCCTGCGGTTAATGGCTGCCGGGGACAGCAGCGGTCTGGAGACCCAGGAGCGCACAAGACGGCTTCCCATGGGGGTTTTCGCCTTGTCCATAACCCACAGAAGGCTGCCCCGCTTGCCCTTATCGTTAAGGGAGCAGAGAAGTTCCAGGTTACGCATTGTCTGAATGTCCAGCTCCATATATTTGCCGTCGGAATAATATTCCAAGTGGTTTATATGGCGAAGGTCCGTTTTCTGAGTGGTCTCGATATATCTCAAAAGGGCGCCTATGGCGCATACAGCCTGTTTTTCACCGGAAATTCCCAGCTCCTCAAGGGATTTGGGGGCAAACTGCTTTAATACGGCGGCACGGGCTCCCTCCGGCTCAAAAAGCTCGTCCGAACATTCGGAAAGACATTTGATACGGTTTGATACCGTATAGGAGACCTCCTCCATATCAGACGCGCCTTTGTTCAAAACGACCTCGCTGGGGGTATATCGGGCAAGCTCATTTATAACCCGGACCTTATCGTCACTGCCGAAGGAGCGGGCAAAAATCTCGCCGGTGGATATATCGCAGAAGCATACGGCGGCACCGTCACTGTCCCCGTAGACCGAGGACAGGTAATTTGATGAGCCCTCGTCCAAAGCGGAGTAGTCCATAAGGGTTCCCGGCGTGACGATACGCACAACGTCACGGTCCACAAGACCCTTTGCCGTTGCAGGGTCCTCCATCTGCTCGCATATGGCGACCTTGTAGCCCTTGGCTATGAGCCTTGAAATATACGCCTCCGAGGAGTGGTAGGGAACGCCGCACATGGGCACTTTGTCCTCGTCACGTTCCTTGGAGCGGTCCCTGGTGGTGAGCATAAGGTCCAGCTCCTTTGAGGCGACCTTGGCGTCGTTTTCAAACATTTCGTAAAAGTCGCCCAGGCGGAAAAACAGGATACAGTCAGAGTGCTTGTCCTTGATTTTGTGGTATTGCTGCATCATTGGCGTTTTTTCTGCCATAAAATCCCCTCCCGTTATTTTTTCTTGCTGTTTCTCCGGACGGCGTAGGGATTAAGACGGCGCGGGGGGTCTCCGCTGACGTATTTACGCTTTCCGAATTTTTTCGTCAGGTATATGTGGGTTATGGGTATGGGTGAAAGAATCGCCACAAGGGCTACGGCGGCGTAGGCGTTATTAAAGCTTGCAATATCTTCGCTGCCGCGGATAAGGTACTTTATTCCCAGCGCTGCGCTGAGAAACGCGGCGTAGCACATCTCCACAAGACCGCCGAACTTGTTGCCGTAAACCCACTCGTCCTTATCGGTTCTGGTGCGCCAGGAATTTATGGCGCCGCGCTCGGTGCCGAAGGGTGGCGTCTTATACCGGAGCTTTGCTCCGTAGTAAAAAAGGTATAGGGGTATGATAACCTGTAAAATAGGGTAAAACATAAAATTCTCCTTATATAAGTTCGCCTGAAAGCGCCCAGGTATTGCTGCCTGTGATTTTAACATTTCTGAAAGAGCCTATGAGGCTTTCGTCTCCGGAAAGACGCACAAGCCTTCCTCCGTCGGTACGACCTGTAAGGGTACTGCCCTCCGTGCCGTCAATAAGCACACGCTCCGTTTTCCCGATGTATGACGCGTGCTTCTTTTCTGAAATCTCCGTCTGAAGGGCAATGAGCCTGTCAAACCGTTTCTGCTTATCCTCCCTTGTAAAGGGGTCCGGCATGGAGGCTGCCGGCGTACCGGGTCGTCTGGAATAGATAAAGGTGAAAAGAGCGTCAAATTTTACCCTGTCCACAAGGGTCATCGTCTCCTCAAATTCCTCCTCCGTCTCGCCGGGAAAGCCCACGATAACGTCGCTTGTCAGTACAATGTCCGGCATATATGACCTGGCAAGGTCAATAAGCGCCAGGTATTCCTCCCTTGTGTACCGCCTGTTCATGGCACTGAGCACACGGCTTGAGCCTGACTGGAAGGGCAGGTGAAGCTGCTTTGCCACCTTATCGCACCTTGCCATAGTGGAGAAAAGCTTTTCTCCGGCGTCCTTGGGGTGACTTGTCATAAAGCGTATCACAAAGTCCCCGTCAATCTGGTTTATCATGGAGAGAATATCCGAAAAATCCACGCCCAGATTAAGGTCCTTGCCGTAGGAATTGACGTTCTGCCCCAAAAGGGTAATATCCTTGTAGCCTGCCGCCACAAGAGCCTTTGCTTCAGCCAGAATATCCTCCGGCGTTCTCGAGCGCTCACGACCCCGGACATAGGGTACTATACAGTATGTGCAGAAGTTATTGCAGCCGTACATAATGGAAAGCCACGCCTTTACGGAGCCGTCGCGCTTCTGGGGAAGCCCCTCGGCAATGGCGCCATCCGAGGGCGTTATCTCAAACACCCTGCCGCCCTCACGAAGCACCTTCTGCAAAAATTCCGGAAAGCGCCAGAGAGCGTGGGGACCGAAAACTATGTCCACATGGCGGTATGACTCCTTAATCCGCTTCGCCACGGATTCCTGCTGCGCCATGCAGCCGCACAAAACTATAATCTGGTTCGGGTTTGCCTTTTTCGTGTGGGTCAGCGCCCCCACGTTGCCGTAGACACGCTGCTCGGCGTGTTCCCTGACGGCGCAGGTGTTTAAAACTATAACGTCCGCTTCCGATTCCTTTGTGGTGAAGCCGTAGCCCATTTCCGCAAGCATACCGCGAAGCTTTTCACTGTCAGCCTCGTTTTGCTGGCAGCCGTATGTGTCAACCATGGCGAGAGGAGTCCTGCCCAGTGAGGAAAGGTGCTCCCGTATGTCAGCCATTATTTCCCTTTGCCGGGCGAGAAGCTCCGGGGGGATTTCTTTTCTAATGTAGCTCACTTATCAATACTCCGATTTCTGGACCGCTAAAGGTCAAATTTTGCGTGCCTGACAAAAAAGCCGGCACAGAATTAATTAATATTTTATCATTTTGTAATGGAATTTACAATGGATATTGTGTATAATTAACAGTATAAACAGAAAAGCATATATTCCGGTGGGGAAGGGAGGAGTTTAGGTGAAAAAACTTGTTATAGACAGAAGCGCCGTCGCCGCCAATCTGCGTACTGTAAGGTCACGGGCAAAAAGCCTTGAGGTCATAGGCGACCTTACTGCCGACGCCTATGGGCTGGGTCTTGTTGAGACAGCGAAAATCCTCAAAGGTGAGGGTATTATGTCCTTTGGCGTAAATGAGCCCTCCGACGCGAAAAAGCTTCGTGACGCAGGCTTTACGGCAGAGCGGATTTTAATGCTCCGCAGCACTGCTGACTCCGACGAGCTGACGGAGCTTATTGACCTGGGAGCTGTCTGCACCGTAGGCTCCTACGACGCGGCTGTTGCGCTAAACGGCATTGCGGAGGTAAGGAAAACAGTGTGCGAGGTTATGATCAAGATAGATACAGGTCTGGGTCGCTACGGCTTTATGCCCAGCGAGATGGACAAGATAACCTCAATTTACAAATATATGCCCAACCTTGCCATAATGGGGATATATTCCACCTACTCCCAGCCCTGGCGCAGCAAAAAGGTGACAAGAGCCCAGTATGAGCAGTTTGACGGCGTTCTAAATACCCTGACAAGCCTTGGCTTTGAGCACGGCAGCGCCTTTATTATGGACTCCGACGCCCTTTTCCGCTATGATTTCGGATATCTTGACGCTGTTCGTGTAGGCACAGCCATTTCCGGTCGCACGGCAGGCAAAAACCCTGCCCGGCTTATTAAGATAGGTTACATTGAGGCGGAAGTTGAGGAAGTAGGCTGGTTCCCGCGGGGTCACCGTGTGGGAGGCGCGCTTTTGAGAAAGCCCGCAAGGCTTGCCGTAATAAGCGTAGGCAGCTATAACGGTTTCGGAGCGCGGCGTTCCGATTTTGAGCTTAATTTTATTGACACGCTTAAAGCCCGGTGGACAAAGCCTGTCGTCAAGATTAACGGACAGAGAGTACGGGTAGTGGGCAGGATTGGTCTTGACTACACCGTTGTAGATGTGGAGGATATGGACTGCAAGGTGGGCGATACGGCGATTTTGGACGTGGACCCCATAAACGCCAAGGGACTTCCCAGAGTGTACATTAATTGATTTACTATTTGGAGCAGATGATATAAATGGCAAAGATTTTTGAGATGCCGCCTCACCTGGCTGACCTTATCGCAGCGGGAGAGGTGGTTGAAAGACCCTCCTCCGTGGTTAAGGAGCTTACTGAAAACTCCATAGACGCAGGAGCTACCACCCTTACGGTGGAAATTAAAAACGGCGGAATGGGTCTTATCCGTGTTACCGATAACGGCTCGGGAATACAGGAGGATGACGTGGAGCGCGCCTTTCTCCGTCATGCCACAAGCAAGCTGAGGACCCAGCGGGACCTGGAGGCTATCGGAACGCTGGGCTTTCGCGGGGAGGCGCTGGCAGCCATCGCCGCAGTATCCCGGGTGGAGCTTATCACAAGGGAACAGGGAAAGAGCAGCGGAGTAAGGCTTACCCTTGATGGCGGAAACAAAACCTCTCGGGAGAGCTGGGGCTGTCCCGAGGGGACGACCGTGATTGTACGGGACCTTTTCTTCAACACCCCCGCAAGGCTTAAATACATGAAAAACGACAAGGCTGAGGGCGCCAGCGTCACGGCCACGGTCATACGTCTTGCCCTTTCTCACCCGGAAGTTTCCATAAAATACATAAAGGACGGGAAAACGGAGCTTCACACTCCCGGCGACGGCAGGCTGGATTCCTGCATTTACAGCGTTCTGGGGCGGGACTTCGCAAAGGGACTTCTTCCCGTGTCCTACCAGCAGGACGGCGTTTCGGTTACGGGATATATCTGTCCGCCGTCGGCGGCAAGGGGCAACAGAAGCTGGCAGTTTTTCTTTGTAAACGGACGTTTTATAAAGTCAAAGCTGATTCAGGCGGCGCTGGAGCAGGCGTATAAAAATTCCCTTTTCACCGGGAAATTTCCCTCCTGCGTTCTTGCGATAGAGATGAGCCCGGCATCTCTTGACGTAAACGTTCACCCCACGAAAATGGAAGTGCGTTTCTCCGGAGAGAAAAAGGTGTTTGACGCCGTGTACTGGGGCTGCCGCAGCGCCCTTGAAAAGGAGAGCGCTCCGGCGGAGCTGGAAGCCCGTCCGGCGGAAAAAGCGGAAAAAGAGGATATGGCGGAAAACCGGAAGGAGAATCCCGACTACTCAAAGTATCCCGGTAACTTTGACATAAAGACAAATTCCCAGCTTGAGAGGGAGGGCGTAAAGTTCTCCTACACAAGTATGCCCGTATACTTTAAGTCAAAGGGCGGAAGGGATTATTTCCAGAAGGTTACAAGCGAGGAGTTTAAAAAGGTCTATGGTACCGGCGGCTTCGGAACCTATACCTCCGGCGACAGAAGTACGACGAAAAAACTTAAGGACCCTATGGGAGGAAGCTGGCAGACGGAAATGGATATGCCCCGGGAAAGACCTTTCGTAAGGGAGAATCCCGGAAAGGAACCGGAAGCGGCGGAGGAAAAAAGGTCTGTCTGGAAATATGTAGGCGAGGCGCTGTCCACCTATCTTATTGTGGAGAGCGGCGGCAGTATTTTCCTTATAGATAAGCACGCCGCCCATGAGCGGATAATTTTTGACAGGCTCAAGGCGGGGCTTGCTCCGTCGGAGGGGCAGATTCTTCTGACTCCGGCTATATGCAGCGTGGGAGCTGAAACGGCACGGCTGCTTACTGATAACAGCGATATGCTTTCCCAATTCGGTATTGAGCTTGAAAGCTTCGGGGAGGACAGCGTTGCCCTTCGACAGGTGCCGATGGATATTGAGATAGGTGATCCCCAGGGCTTTGTTGAGGAGCTGGGGGAGATAATCGCCACTGCCGGAAAGCGCGGGCTTGAAGCCATGAGAGACGGTGTAATGCACTCCGTAGCCTGCAGGGCGGCAATCAAGGCGGGCAGGGACAGCGAGCCGGAAAGCGTTATGGGGCTTATAGGCATGGTCATGTCCGGGGAAGTTCGGTACTGCCCCCACGGAAGACCGGTAATGATGGAGCTTACGAAAAACCAGATAGACAGGGGCTTCAGGAGAATATAATGGGAGACGTGCTTGTTATTACCGGACCTACTGCCACGGGCAAAACGGAGCTTGGCGTAATAATGGCAAGGGAACTGGGAGGCGAGGTGGTCTCCGCTGATTCCATGCAGGTCTATAAATATATGGATATCGGCACGGCAAAGCCGACTTTCGAGGAAATGGGCGGCATACCCCACCATATGATAAGCGTGGCGTCGCCGTTTGAAAATTACTCCGTGGCGTCCTATGTCCGTGACGCGTCGGCGTGCTGCGACGATATACTGGCGCGGGGCAAGGTGCCTGTAATAGTGGGCGGTACGGGGCTTTATGTAGAAAGCCTTCTCAAGGGGCGTCAGTTTGCCCCGAGGGAGGAGGAAAGTTCCCTTCGCAGTGAGCTTGAGGAGCAGTACGACAGGCTCGGAGGCGAGGAAATGCTGAAAAGGCTCAGCCTGATTGACCCCGCCCGGGGGGAAAAGTTACACCCCAACGACAAAAAGCGGATAGTCCGGGCTCTTGAAAGCGCGGCTCTGGGTGAGACGATCACAAGCCACGACGAGAGGACAAGGGAGCAGCCGCCGAGATATAACGGGAAAATTATCGTTCTGGGCTTCGAGGACAGAGCGGTGCTTTACGACAGGATCAACCGAAGGGTAGATCTTATGGTGGAGCGGGGGCTTCTCTCCGAGGTCAAGATGCTCATGGACATGGGGCTTAAAAAGGGAAACACAGCCCTTGAGGCCATCGGATATAAGGAGTTTGCCGCCGTTATAAGAGGCGAGCTTACACCGGAGGAGGGGGCGGAGCTTGTAAAGCTCGGCTCCAGAAGATATGCCAAGCGTCAGATTTCCTGGTGCAGGCGGTACGGGGACGCTTTGCGGATAAATTGGCAGAAGAAGCCGGATATGGAGCTCGGGCGCCGGGCTTCGACAGATTTTTGGCTTAAAAAAGCTTAATATATAGCCGTCAAGGTCACGCAGGCGGAAGCCTGCGGAAAAAGAGAAAGGACGGCTGGAAAATGACGAAATACAATTTGCAGGACAATTTTTTAAACGAGGCCAGGAGAAAGAACATACCCATCACCATATATCTGGTGAACGGTTTTCAGATGAGGGGTACTGTCCAGGGCTTCGACAGCTTTACCGTTGCCCTTTTAAGCGAGGGACGGCAGCAGCTTATTTACAAGCACGCCATATCCACTATTCAGCCCGCCAGCAGGGTGGAGCTTCGCGCCCCGGAGGGAGAGGCGGTTACGGTGTGAGAAAAATGCAAAAGAGGTGCTTTGATTTTGCGGAGAACGGATACCCTTATAAAGTTAATATCCATTATTGTGTTTTTAGCCCTGGTGTTTTATATGGGCTATGCATTTTATGCCGCAAAAAGCGACCCTCTGAGGACTGTGCTTGCCGTATCCATGGAGCTTAGCGACGGCGTGGATACAGAGGGCTACGCTGTAAGGGAGGAGCAGGTGGTGACTGCCTCCGGCGGAAGCATTTACGTTACAGCCAAGGAGGGACAAAGGGTCTCCAGCGGCGCGCCGGTGGCGGTGGCGTATAACGGCGCGGAAGCCCTTCAGCGTGCCGACAGCATAAGGAGCATTGAGCTTCAGATTGAGCAGGTCCAGGCGGCTCTGGGCGGAAAGACCCTTGAGGAATCGGCGAGGGATACTGTACTTAGCCTTTCCTCCGCCGTGGGAAGAGGGGACCTTTCCGGGCTTGACGCCATTATGCTCAATATTGATACATATATTACGGGCAGCGGCGTGGGGGAGGACGTTCAGCAGCTTGAGCTTACCCTTTCAAACCTTAACGCCAGGCTTGACGGGCTTCTTGAGGAGCAGGGTGGCACTACCGCCATTCCGGCGCCCTATTCGGGAGTTTTCTCCTTTTACGTAGACGGCTACGAGTCGGTAAGCCCGGAAAATTTTTCGGGCAGCACCACGCCGGAGGATGTGCGGGAGCTTTTCTCCTCACCGTCTCCCGTTTCGGAAAACACGGTGGGAAAACTTGTGGGAGGCATAAAGTGGTATTATGTAACCGTTATGGACAGTGCGTCCGCGGCAAAGCTCTCCTCCGCGTCAACCATTCAGGTTGCCTTTTCAAGAACTTACAGCAGCACCATATCCATGAACGTTGAGTCAACGGGAGCCGTGGACAGCGAGGGAAAGTGCGTTGTGGTCCTGTCCTCAGGGGAGTATCTTCAGGATGTTCTGGGTGTACGTGATATGACGGGAAGAACTATATTCTCCCACACCAGTGGAATTTCAGTGCCCAAGGAGGCTATGCACATAGACGACGAGGGGCAGACATACATATACGTTCTCAAGGGGCTTCAGGCGCAGAGGACGGATGTTACCATTCTGGGTGAAAGCGGCGAGCACTATATGGTGGACAGCGAGGATACGGAGCTCAGGCTGGGAGACGAAATAATCACACGTGCCGGAGACATATATGACGGCGCTGTGGTGACGGGATAAGATAAGGAGGCTAGGCAGGAAAATGGAAGGGGTTTACGAAAACGCCCGGACTGTGCTTGAAAGGATATCACGGGCAGCCGTGGAGAGCGGCAGAAGCCCGGAGAGTATAAAGCTTGTGGCAGCCAGTAAGATGAATTCGGCGGAGAGGGTGCGTCAGGCGTACGACGCCGGAGTTCGTGCCTTCGGGGAAAACAGGGTCCAGGAGATGACCGAAAAGCTTGCCCTGGGCGCCTATGAGGGAGCGGAGCTTCATTTTATAGGTCACCTTCAGAAAAACAAGGTGAAAAACGTGGTGGGCAAGGCGCAGGTTATTGAATCGGTGGATTCCCTGGAGCTTATGGAGCTTATAGGGAGGCGCGCTGTGGCAATGGGCATTTGTCAGGACGTTTTTGTCGAGATAAACATAGGCAGGGAGGAAAATAAAAGCGGCATAGAAAAGGAGCGGACTGATGAGTTTTTAGCTCAGTGTGGAAATATTTCGGGCATAATGGTGAAGGGGCTTATGGCAATCCCGCCTAAAAGCGCGGATATATGGAAAACCGAGAGGTATTTTGAGGAAATGTCAAAGCTTTTTATTGACATGAAGGCAAAAAAATACGATAATGTTAACATGACTTTTCTATCCATGGGTATGAGCAGCGATTTTGAGGCTGCGATCCGTCGGGGAGCCAACATAGTCAGGGTTGGCACCGCAATTTTTGGCGAGAGGATTTATAAGTGACGGCATACCAGGATATTCAAATAAGTTTGAGGAATACGGAGGACGGATTATGGGAATTCTTAGCGAACTTAAGAAACTGACCAGACCTTATGACGATGAGGACGATGAATTTGAAGATTTTACACCCCGTGCGCCGGAGAAGATTCCGGTAACTCCAAGGACGGCGGCGCCTAAGAGAAGCACCATTTCCAGACTTGAGGAGCGCAGGGATGACAAGGTGGTAAATATCCACGCCACCACTCAGCTTTCCGTCGTGCTGGTAAAGCCTGACAGGTTTGAAAATGCGGCGGAAATCGCGGATCACCTCCGTGAGAAGCGGACGGTAGTGCTGAATCTTGAGCAGACCAACAAGGACATTGCGAGAAGGCTTCTTGACTTTCTCTCCGGTGTGGCGTACGCTCAGGACGGAAAAATTAAAAAGGTGGCCGTGAACACCTTTTTGATTACGCCCTACAATGTGGATCTTATGGGTGATCTTCTTGATGAGCTTGAAAATAACGGGCTTTACTTCTGATAAAGAAAGCTTCCCGGCATAGCTGCGGGAAAGACTAATATACATAAAGGCCGGCGGATTCGTACGGCAGAAGGGACGGGATAAAGATGCTGACACCCCAGGATATACAGACCAAGGAGTTTCCCAAGGCTGTATTCGGTGGATATGACATGACGGCTGTTGACGACTTCCTTGAGGAGCTGGAGGCAGACTATACTGCGCTTTATAAGGATAACGCGGTGCTTAAGGGCAAGCTTAAGGTACTGGTGGACAAGGTTGAGGAATACCGCTCCACAGAGGACGCCATGCGTATGGCTCTTATGACGGCTCAGAAGATGAGCGACGATATGCTTGCGGAGACGAAGAAAAAGTGCGAGGATATGGTAAAGCAGGCGCAGGAGGAGGCAAATTCCCAGCGCAATAAGATAAACAGCGACATTTCTGCGGAGGAGACGAAGCTTGCCGCCGCAAAAACAGAGACGGCACGGTTTATTAACGCTGCCAAGAAGCTGGTGGAGGATCAGGCAAGGTTCCTTCTGCGTCTTGACAAGTTCAGCCAGGAGACGCTGAAGGAGGTTCAGGGCGGCGAGCAGGAGCCCATACGTTCCCCTGAGCCGGAGCCGGGCGAAAGCGTGCCGGCAGCAAGGCAGGACAAGCCTGCTTCCGAGGAAGATGATATGGCGGACACTGTCCGCGAGATAGATGACGTAGTTGCGGATATTATCCAGGAGACAAAGGGCAATCCTCCGGAGGAGCGCTCCTCCGTTGACCTGAACAAGACAGGAGCCTATGACCCGAGCCTTGAGGAGACGAAGCGTATGCCTGCCATAAATGAAAAGCAGGTCTCAAAGAGTACCGAGGAGCCGGCGGCTTCCGAGGAGGACGATGAGGAGGTTACTCCCAGACCAAAGTTTAAATTTGACGACCTTCAGTTCGGTACAAATTACAAGGAAGATAAAAAATAAAAAATCAAGGCTTACGGCGGCAATGCGGGCTGCCGTAAGCCCCAATTCATAGTTAGAGGAGATTATACAATAAATGCCACAGGATTATAACGCTACGATAAATCTGCCCAAGACAGATTTCCCAATGCGGGCGTCCCTTGCCGTAAGAGAGCCTGATATGCTTAAAAGGTGGAACGAGCTTAACCTCTATGAGGAGATGCTCCGCAGAAATAAGGACAAGCCTGACTTTATTCTCCATGACGGACCACCCTTTTCCAACGGAAACCTCCATATGGGTCACGCCCTTAACAGAAGTATTAAGGATTTTATTGTCAGATACAAGAGCATGACCGGTTACAGAACGCCCTTTACGCCGGGCTGGGATAACCACGGTATGCCTATTGAGTCTGCCATTATAAAGCAGCAGAAGCTGAACCGCAAGGCAATGAGCATTACGGAGTTCCGTGACGCCTGCCATGAGTTTGCCCAGAATTTCGTCAATATCCAGCGTGAGAGCTGCAAGCGCCTGGGCGTTGTGGCTGACTGGGATAACCCGTACCTCACCATGAACCCGAAGTTTGAGGCTGAGGAAGTTAAAATCTTCGGTGAGATGTACAGAAAGGGCTATATTTACAAGGGCAAAAAGCCAGTTTACTGGTGCCCCAACGATGAAACGGCCCTTGCTGAGGCTGAAATCGAATATGCGGAGGATCCGGTAACGACAATTTTCGTCAAGTTCAGGGTGGAGGACGATTTGGGTAAGCTCTCAGCTTACGCGCCCCTTGACAATATGTATTTCGTAATATGGACCACCACTACCTGGACAATTCCCGGAAACCTTGCGATCTGCCTTAATCCGGCTCTTGATTACAGCGTTTTCCGCGCCTCCAACGGCGAGGTTTATATTATGGCCAAGGAGCTTTGCGAGTCTGTTTGCCAAAAGGCGGGTCTTACCGTTGAGGAGACCTATGCCGTTATGAAGGGCAGCGAGTTTGAGCTTATGACGGCACGTCATCCGCTGTTTGACCAGACAAGCCTTGTTATAAACGGCGACCACGTCACTCTTGACGCCGGTACAGGCTGTGTCCACACCGCACCGGCATACGGCGCTGACGACTTTATGATTTGCCAGAAGTATCCACAGATAAACGTGGGTCCCGATATGGTTGTAAACGTTGACGACAGCGGTCGCTTTACTGCCGACGCAGGAAAGTACGAGGGACTTAGCGTTCTCAAGGCTCACGACGTTATCGCTGCCGACCTTCAGGAAAAGGGCGCGCTTTTTGCCACAGAGGATATGACCCACTCCTATCCCCATTGCTGGCGCTGCAAAAAGCCCATTATTTTCCGTGCTACGGACCAGTGGTTCTGCTCCGTGGAGGCGTTTAAGGACGCCGCCATTGCGGCTGCCGATTCCGTAACCTGGATGCCGGAGTGGGGTCACGACCGTATGTGCAGCATGATAAGGGAGCGTTCCGACTGGTGCATTTCCCGTCAAAGACACTGGGGTCTTCCTATCCCCGTGCTTTACTGCCAGGAATGCGGTAAGCCTATCTGCACACCTGAGACCATAAATAAGATATCCGACATATTCCGTGAGAAGGGCTCCAACGCATGGTTTGAAATGGATGCCGGGGAGTTTGTTCCTGAGGGGTTCAAGTGTCCCCACTGCGGAGGAACACACTTCTTTAAGGAGACGGATACCCTTGACGGCTGGTTCGATTCCGGCTCTACCCATATAGCCTCCATGGAGCTTGATGCTCCCGGCACGTGGCCTGCCGACCTTTATATGGAGGGCGGGGACCAGTACAGAGGCTGGTTCCAGTCAAGTCTTCTCACCGGAGTTGCAGTTAAGGGTGCGGCGCCTTACAAGGCGGTTCTTACCCACGGCTGGACGGTGGACGGCGAGGGAAAGGCTATGCACAAGAGCCTTGGAAACGGCGTTGACCCTGCCGATATTATAAAGAAATACGGTGCGGATCTGATAAGGCTCTGGGCGGCTTCCGCCGATTACAGGCTTGATATGCGCTGCTCGGAAAAGATTTTTAAGCAGATTTCCGATAAATACCTTAAGATCAGAAATACCGCCAGATATATTCTGGGTAACCTTCAGGGCTTTGACCCGGAAAACCAGGTCCCCTATGAAGATATGCTGCCCCTTGACAGATGGGCGCTGACCAGGCTTGAGGCGCTGAGGGAAAGGTGTATCGCTTTCTATGAAAAGTATGAGTTCCACCAGGTGACCTATGCTATCCACAATTTCTGCGTTGTGGATATGTCAAACTTCTACCTTGATGTTATTAAGGACAGACTTTACTGCGATGAAAAGGATTCCCTTTCAAGAAGAAGCGCCCAGACCGCGATTTATGTTATCCTTGATACAATGGTCCGTTTGCTTGCGCCTATACTCTCCTTTACAGCCGATGAGATCTGGCTCAGTATGCCTCACACCAAAAAGGACGACGGCAGAAACGTAATGCTTAACGATATGCCGGAGCCTCACCCTGAGCGCGTGTTTACACCTGAGGAGGAGGAGAAGTGGAGCCTTCTGCTGAAGCTCCGTGGCGATGTGCTCAAGGCTCTTGAGCAAAGCCGTAGCAACAAGACCATAGGAAAGCCTCTGGACGCCCAGGTAACACTTTATGTTTCCGATAAGGGTCAGGCTGCTATGGACAAGCTTTCCGGAATTGACCTTGCCCAGATATTCATTGTTTCCCGTGTACGTGTTGAACAGGGAGAGGGTGACGGAATCCAGGGGGATTTTGAGGGTGTCACCGTAAAGGTTGAGAGCTGCGACGCTCCCAAGTGTGTCCGCTGCTGGACAAGAAGCATTACAGTCGGTGAAAACCCGGCTCATCCTGAGCTTTGCGCCAGGTGCGCCAACGCTGTAATGAAGATTTTTACCGAGTAAAATATGTATGAAGCCGGGCGGCAGAAAATGTCGTCCGGCTTTTTTAAAGGTGATACAGATGATTTATTTGATTATTGCCGCGGTTATCACTCTGGCGGACCAGCTTCTGAAGCTTTGGACTGTTTCCAATATAGACCTTGGCGGGACTCTCTCCTTTCTTCCGGGGATTATGTCACTGACTTCCATCAGAAATACGGGGGCGGCGTTTTCCATTTTGGCAGACCACACGTGGATACTGTCCCTTATTTCCGTTATTGCCGCGGTGGCTATTGTTTGCCTTATATTAAAGGGCAGCTTTACCTCAGGGGAGCGGATAAGCCTTGCCCTTATTCTCGGTGGCTGCGTGGGTAATGCCATAGACAGGATTTTCAGAAGCTACGTTATTGATATGTTCAGGCTTGAATTTGTTGATTTTGCAATTTTTAACCTGGCAGATGTGTTTATAGACGTGGGAGCGGTCCTCTTTGTGATTTTATATTTTGTCAGAACAGTGAAAGAGGATAAGGAGAGGAAGAAAACAGGTGGAGGAGCTTGAAATATTGGCGGACGCCGGAGACGCGGGCAAGCGGCTTGACGCCTTTCTGGCGGAAAAGCTGCCGGATTTAAGCCGCAGCTTTATCCAGGGGCTTATTGAGGGGCAGCTTGTGACCGCTTATGGAAAACCGCTTAAAAAGAGCTTTAGGATTTCGGAGGGTGACATAATCTGCGTTACCGTACCGGAGCCGGAGGAGCTTCGGGCTGTGCCCCAGGACATACCCCTTGATATAGTGTATGAGGACAATGACGTTATAGTGGTGAACAAGCCCCGGGGAATGGTGGTGCATCCTGCGCCGGGCCACCCTGACGGGACGCTGGTAAACGCTCTGATGTACCACTGCGGCGATAGCCTTTCCGGAATAAACGGCGTTATCCGTCCGGGAATCGTCCACAGAATTGATATGGACACCTCAGGGCTTATCATCGCGGCGAAAAACGATTTCGCCCACAGGGCGCTGGCGGAGCAGCTTAAGGACCACTCCCTTTACCGCGTGTACGAGGCTGTTGTACGGGGGAAAATGCCTGGCGAGACGGGTACGGTGGACGCGCCTATCGGGCGCCACCCTGTGGACAGAAAGAAAATGTGGGTTACGGAGAAAAATTCACGTTCTGCCATCACTCACTGGAGCGTCATACACGCCTACCCAGGCTGGAGCC
>CALWYM010000041.1 GCA_944385775.1 uncultured Oscillospiraceae bacterium
GGAACTTTTCCGGAAGTGGTCTCAAAGACTTTGCAAGCAGCTTAATGCTTTCACAATGGACTGAAATCTCGCCCATCTTAGTCTTAAACACATAGCCTGTTACTCCGACTATATCTCCAATATCTACCTTCCTGAAGGCGGCAAATTCTTCCTCAGTTACGCTGTCTTTACGGACATAAATCTGGATTCTTCCGTTTCTGTCCTGAACATCGGCAAAGATAGCCTTTCCCATGCCACGCTTTGCCATTACTCTGCCGGCAATAGAGACAGTCTTGCCATCGTACTGCTCAAAATTATCCTTAACAGCATCTGACCAGACAGTACGGTCAAACTTAGTAATCTGAAAGGGATCATGTCCCTCCTGCTGGAGTGCTTTCAGCTTGTCCCTCCGCACCTGGAGAATCTCAGAAAGCTCCTCCTGCGATGACTCATTAGTAATATTTTCCGCCATAGTTTACCCCTTACATATCTATTTTAATTATTTCAAACTTAAGCGTACCGGCAGGTGCCTCAACATTGACAATTTCGCCGACTTCATGTCCCACAAGACTTTTACCAAACGGAGAATCATCGGAAATACGTCCGTCCATTGGGTTAGCCTCCTGGCTGCCCACTATCTTATACGTCTCAATGGTTCCAAACTCCACATCCTTGACCGTCACAATACTTCCTATACCTACTTGACCGGTCTGAACGGCATCTTCCACAATTTCAGCGTGCTCAATAAGATCCTGTATCTCGGCAATTTTTGAATAGAGCTTCCCCTGCTCGGTTTTTGCCTCGTCATACTCGCTGTTCTCAGACAAATCTCCAAAAGACCGCGCTTCCTTAATCTGCTCGGCAACCTCCTTCTCCCTTACTGTCTGCAAATAATAAAGCTCATTTTTCAGCTCCTCAAGGCGCTGTGAGCTCATTCTATATCTATTTGACTCTGCCATAAATTTGACCTCTCCTATTCAAATAAATTCTAATTATTATATGCATTTTACGTCCCATTGTCAAGGAGTAACGCTTTGTGTGGTAAAACGCTATGAAAATTTTCCCTGGGACACCACAATATCCTCCGGAGTAATTATACCCATCTGAAGGGCATATGCAATAATCTCATCCATAGGGTACTGCTCCGACAAGTCAGACCTCATATATGACGGATAATACAGGGAAAACTGCCTTAAATCCGACCGCCCCTCCCCGGAAGTATTTAAAACTGTAACACCCTCCGGGAAATAAATGTCTCTTTTTTCAAAAAGCAAAACTCCGTCCTGTTCTACATATCCACTGAAAAGTCGCGGAGTGATACCCTCAGGAGCCAAAATGGTCCTTATTCTTTCAAAACAGTCTACCGGTACGTCAAGCGTAAAATATCTGTACCGCTTTAAAAGCACTGAAACTGCCCTTGACACATCTGAGTCAAAGCAGTTTGAGCATATTAGCACTGAATTCTTTTTCCCTCTCGAGAGCAAAAGCAGCTCCCCCGCCTTGGATTTTACAATCCGCCTTAAGTCAGGCTTCCTTAAATGAGTGGTCAACAGTCCGCTGTTTCTAAGCTCAAGGGTAGGGCAAAAAAAGATTGAACTGTCCTGGCTCACAATATTAAGAATCGCATTAACTCTCTTTACCGCAAATCTACGGGGCATTAACTTGGGAATAACCAGCTCTAAAACCGAAACATGGATTTTCCCAATATAGTTGTCACGGAAAAACGGTACTACCTTAAACGCTTTTCTTTCATAGCGGCAGCTGACAAGCATGAGCATAAAACCACCCTCCCTATGGGAGAGGATATGCAAAATATATATCTGTTATTACACACCTGTGACGGCGCAGCCTCAGCTGCGCCGTCACAGATAATCACACTTATCACCAGGCATTAGGAGAAACCTCATAACTTGAGAAGAAATTAAGCGGATCAATTCTGTCTCCATCGGACCATATCTCAAAATGAAGGTGAGGTCCGCTTGAAAGACCTGTGGAGCCTACAATACCGATAACGTCACCCTGAGAGACCGTATCTCCCTTGGAAACAAGCCTCTTGCTCATATGCGCATAAAGTGTAGAGTATCCGTTTCCGTGACTTATAACGACATACTCGCCATAAGATGAGCTCGTTGCCGAGGTTACAACAGTACCTCCGTCAGCTGCAACAACATTGGCGCCATAACCAAGGCTTCCTATATCAATTCCTGCATGATACTTAAGCACATGGAGTATCGGGTGATCTCTCCAGCCGAAGAAAGATGTAATTCTTCCCTGAAGCTCCGCCGGCCAGATAAAGCTTCCCGTACCAACAACGCTGCTCGCTCCGGCATTGCGAATTTCCTCCTCCATCTTCTCAATTTCTTCCATGATGGAGTTCTGCTCCTCAACCATTTCATCGTACATCTGCTCATATGCTGCATGGTCCTGCTCCAAATCAACAAGGAGCTGAGCCGCCTCTGTCTGCTGAGTAATGAGAAGCTCTTCCGCATCCTGAAGCTCTACCTTCATACCCTCCATCTCAGCCTTTGTTTCCTCAAGATCGGCTTTAGCCGCTTCAGTCTCCTGCTGAGCAACAATAAGGTTATCATATATGAGCTTGTCATAATCCATAACCGCGTTTATCGTATCAAGCCTCATAAGCATATCGGTAAAGCTGCTTGCTCCGAACAAAATCGCATAATAGGAAATTGGACCGTTCTCCTCCATGGCGCGGATACGCACCTTATACAGTTCCCACTGCTCAGCCTGCTCCTCCTCCAGTTCTGCCACCTCTGCTTCCTTTTCGGAAATAAGGGTTTCATATGTAAAAATCTGGTCGGTAATATTCTGAATTTCCTGCTGAGTCAGCGCAACTTTCTCATCTAACAAAGCTTTTTTCGCACTTGTTACAAACTGGTCATACTCGTTAGAGTTAATTTCCGCCTCAAGATCCTGCATCTGCTGCTTCAAATCACTTTGCTTGTCCTTAAGATTATCCAGCTCCGTCTGACTTGGAGCCGCCCCGGCAACAGCCGTTATAGCCGTTACAAGAATGGAAGCAGCCATAATGACAGCCATAGCAACCGCAATAACTCTTACTGTCTTTTTCTTCATTAAAATTACACCCTCAAATAGTTCTTAATTGCAATAACGCTTCCCACAACGCCAACTGCAAATCCAATCACTATGAACACGATCAAAAGCGGGATTGCAAAAGCCGCAAATGGAAGAGTCTCAATTATAAACGGCTGAATAACCGAGCCGATAACTTTCTGAACAAAAGCCTGGTATATTCCCCACTGGAGAATATAGGCCGTAAGGGAGCCTACCAAGCCGAGAATAAGTCCCTCTACCACAAATGGCCAGCGTATAAAGCTGCTGGTGGCACCTACCATCTTCATAATAGCTATTTCATCACGCCTTTCAAAGGTTGTAAGCTTTACCGTATTTGACATGATGAAAAGAGAGATTATAAACAAAATTGCCGCCAGAGATATGGAAACTGTATTTATAATATTCCTTAACTTAACAAAACCATCGCTTATCTCAAGGTGAGCGTTGACTCTGGCAATTCCCGGAATTTGCTCAACATCGAGCTGTGTCTGGGACATAAGAGATATATCGTCAAGATAAACTATATATCTGTGCCTGAGTACATTTGACGTAAGCCCATCAAACATTGAGCTATTACTATCGTATGAATCCTTAAAGCTGTTCCAGGCGCTGTCTCTGGACACAAACTGAGCTGACGCCACATTGGGAACAGCCTCGATTTCATCCTGGAGAGCCATAGCCTGCGTGTCAGTCAAAGTTTCATCTACAAAGGCAAGCATAACGTTCTCATCTTCATGGACCTTAATAACATGGTCAACATTAAGTGACAGAAGCGAAAAGCTACCCATGATTATAAGGCAGGCAATAATTATGCAGACTGACGCGAAGGACATAAACCCATGGGTAAATATACTGTTTATTCCTTCTTTTATGTAATATCCAAATCTGTTACTCTTCATAGTTATAATACCCGTCCAATCCGTCACTGATTACCCTGCCGCCGTCTATGGCAATAACACGCTTTGAAAGGCTGTTGACCAGCTCCTTCTCATGGGTTACCACGAGAACAGTCGTCCCCAGCTCATTAATCTTTTCAAGGAGCATCATAATCTCAAGGCTTCTCGCCGGGTCGAGGTTCCCGGTGGGCTCGTCCGCAATAATAAGGCTGGGATTGTTTACAAGTGCTCTGGCGATCGCAACACGCTGCTGCTCACCGCCCGAAAGCTCCTGAGGTCTTCTCCTGCTTCGGCTGTCAAGCCCCACAAGTTCCAGCACATAGGGAACCCTTCGTTTAATTTCTTTTGTTGACGCGCCCACTACACGCATAGCGAACGCTACATTCTCATATACTGTCTTGTCTTCAATAAGTCTGAAATCCTGGAACACAACGCCCAAAGTGCGGCGCATATATGGCATCTTTCCAAACTTTATATTTCCCATATCGTAACCGTTTACAATAACCGTACCGTCCATGGGAGCTATTTCGCCGGTAATTAGCTTAATAATAGTTGATTTTCCGGAGCCGGACGGACCTACAAGGAAAGCAAACTCACCGTCATTGATTTCAAAGGTAACACCCTTAAGAGCTTTAGCTCCGTTTTCGTAGGTCTTAAAAACATCGATGAACTGAACCATTTACATAATACCCTTCTGTGAATCAAGATACTTCTTGACCATTAAAGCAACCTTGAACACGATTGCCTGGTCAAATTCTCTCAGGTCAAGACCGGTAGTCTTTTTAATTTTACCCAGTCTGTAAACCAGTGTATTACGATGAACGAAGAGCTTTCTGGAGGTCTCTGAAATATTAAGGTTATTATCAAAAAACTCAGTGATAATAGACAAAGTCTCCTCGTCAAGGGAGTCTATGGGATTCTTCTTAAAAACTTCTGAAAGGAACATTTCACACATGGTAGTAGGAAGCTGATAAATAAGTCTGCCGATACCCAGACTCTCATAGCTGAGAATAGTCTTTTCAGTATCGAAAACCTTACCAACCTCAATAGCAATCTGCGCCTCCTTGTATCTTCCCGCAAGCTCACGGAGATGACGGGCAACAGAACCTATTCCGATAACGGTCTTAATCTTAAGGTCCTCTGAAATTGCCTTTTCAATGGTGGCGGCAATCTTAACAAGATCCTTTTCCTCAGTATAGCTCGGAAGCTCCTTAACAACAGCAATGTCAGTCTCATTAATTGAGATGACAAAATCCCTCTGCTGGTCCGGGAACATACGCTTAAGAGCATCTACTGCGATAACGTCAGCCCGATTAAGCTGGCGCACAAAAAATACGGCCCTGGGAACATCGACCACAAAGTGAAGCTCCTTGGCATGGACATAAATGTCACCGGGCAGTATATTCTCAGTAATTATATTCTTTACAAGGGTAGATCTGTCGTACTTTTCCTCATAATAAGCCTTTGCGCTGGAAACGGCAATAGCCGCCATAATGCAAAAGCTCGCAGCAGTCTCATCAGTACCGTCCACAAAGACAGCATAGTCAAAATGCATATCAGGACCTGGCAGAACCTTGAATGTCTTTCCTCCCAGGATGCTGAACTTTTCTCCCATAGCCGAAATAAGGATATTGACGTCTGCAATATGAGTTCCCATAAGAGAGAGCTCGCTTGACGCTACAACATTACCCTCACTATCCACAACGCCAATGGGTCTTGAAGTGGCTTCCTTCATCTGGACTACCATACTCTGAAATATTCTGCTAGACATTTGCGGATCCTCCTTCATTTTTACAAAGAATCGCTCCAGGTACTGATTACATACCATAATAAACATTTCTCCGAATTATTTCAAGAGAATCCCGGGATCTTTTCGTGAATATCCCAAAAATTTATCAGCGATCCTATAAGACTCAAAAAATACACAATAGTATAATACCATATATCGACGGTTTTTTTCAAGTACCATATTATACATTTTCACTAAACTTTTTATTTTACAGGGAGCTTAA
>CALWYM010000042.1 GCA_944385775.1 uncultured Oscillospiraceae bacterium
TGAGCTATGGTCTTTTGGAAAAACTTATCCGTCAGACTATTGAGGGAAATCCAGGTCCCGTAGTTTCCTTCACCTGGCACGGCGGTGAACCCACCCTTGCCGGGCTGGACTTTTACAAAAAAGTGGTGGAGCTTCAGAAAAAATACCTGCCAAAGGGCTGGCAGGTATGGAATAATCTTCAGACAAACGGGCTTCTTTTAAACGACAACTGGGCAAAATTTTTAAAAGAAAATCATTTTGACGTTGGCATAAGTATTGACGGCGACAGCGTTGTTCATAACAAGAACCGTCGTGACATAGGCGGCAGCGGCACATATGACCGCGTTGTAGCCGCAATAAAGAGGCTTCAAAAGGTTGGTGTACAGCCTGATCTTCTTTGCACCGTAAATTCCTTTACTGTGCAGCACCCTCTTGAAGTGTACCGTAGCTTAAGCAACCTTAATACCGGCTGGATTCAGTTTATCCCCATTGTGATTCCCTTGCCGGAGGGAGGTTTTGCATCTGAAAGCGTCAGTCCGGAAGATTACGGAAACTTTCTTGTTTCAGTTTTTGACAGCTGGGTTTCAAATGACCTTGGCAAAACGGACGTTCAGCTTTTTGCGGAAACCGCGAAAATCCTTGCCGGTGGAAAACCAAGTCTTTGCACAATGAGTGAAACCTGTGGTCGGGTACTCATCGCAGAGGAGGACGGAAGCATATACGCCTGCGACCATTTTGTGGATAACGAACACCGCATCGGTAACCTTGCAAAGGACAGGCTTTCTTCCCTTGCCGGAAGCGAAAGCCAGCTTGAATTTGGAAACAGGAAGAAAACTGCACTCACGTCTCAGTGCAGAGTTTGCCCCTATCTTAAGCTTTGCGGCGGAGGCTGCCTTAAGGACAGGTTCGCGCTGTCACGAGATGGAGAATCCGGTCAGTATTATCTTTGCCCAGGGCTTGAGAAGTTTTTCTCCTACGCTGTGCCGGTCCTTCAAAGGGTCATGTCCCTTAGCAGCAGTGGAAAAAAGCCTGATGAAATAATGAAGATTTTAAATGATACTTAATTTTCGGGTCTCTTTATTGAGACCCGAATTTTTGTATGAAACTGACATCTCCTGCATAAGCTACTATGGATAACTTACAAGGAGGTGCTTATTTGAAAGATAAAAAGCTTTTTATAAAGTGTGTTCTCACTCCGCTTTTAAGTGGCGGAGCTATTGGATATATCGCCACAAGCTCCGGAACATACAAGGATATGGTAAAGCCGCCGCTGTCTCCCCCTTCCTGGATTTTCCCCGTTGCGTGGTCAATTCTGTATATCCTTATGGGTATTGCGCTATACCTTATTCTGGTAAGCCCAATAAGCAAAGAAGAACGGTCCAAAATTAAGGCTGTTTTCGCTTCACAGCTTATTTTAAATTTACTGTGGTCCATTATCTTCTTTTCTTTCAAGGCATTTTACGCTGCGGTTTTGTGTCTTGCTGCCCTTATCGGATTTATAATTAAAACATATATTGAGTTTAAAAAATACGATGTCCGCAGCTCAAATTTGCTTATACCATATATTCTGTGGTGCATTTTTGCCCTTTATCTTAATATTGGAATTGCCATACTGAATTAACGTCAAAAGCCGAAGCGGTTTTCCGTTCCGGCTTTTAGTTTTTTATTTTCTCCATTTAATACGTCTTAATATAACGCGAGGAAAACTTTTCCCCGCTCTCCCCGTTTGTTTTATGAAATTACCTTTCCCACAACACGTAAATCGTCAAATTCGGAAACCTCAACAGGACTGTACGCACTGTTAAGCGAGACAAGCTTTGTGGAACCCTTTTCTCTTTGGAGTACCTTACAATATCCGCTTCCATTTAACAGGAATATGCCAATCTCACCGTTTTCCAGTGTCTGTCGCTGGCTCACATAGACTGTTTCTCCGTTTTGAAATTTAGGACACATGCTGTCTCCCGATATTCTGACAGCAAAGGTCGCCTCGATGGGAACCTCCTCCCCAACCTCCATAAGCTCATAGCTGCTGCTGTCCAAAAATTGACCTGTACCAGCGGACACAGGTAAATCGTAAAGGGGTATTGTACGAACCACCGCAGCTGGCGCCTGTTTTACTGCCGTAAACTGAGAATCAAGACTTAACAGACGTGTATATTCATCAACACGGCGTCTTCCCACAGCGTTTAGACCGGAAAGCGCCGACGGCTTCCCCGCAAATTCTGCCTGAACGTCCCTTACATCGTACAACACGCAAAGCTCTATAAACGCATCCGCATTTGGCTGCGTTCGCCCTGTCTCCCAGTTTGAGACGCTTCGCTGGGAGGCATCAATCCCTCTGGCAGACAAATACTCCGCAACCTGACTCTGCTTAAGCCCTCGCTCTTTCCTAAGCCTTGTAAGCACCTCGTGTACTCTCATGGCAATTCCCCTTTTACCGATTCTGCTTTTTATGATTATAACACCTTTCCTCCTCAGGCGCAACACTTGTTCCAATATTTTAGTAATTTTTTAAGTATTATTTCTATTGTATTCTTCAAAACGTAGTGATATAATTTTATTAACAGCATTAGCATTATTACAGAGGTATAAAGAAATGGACAAAAGCAATAAGCGCATATATGTAAAAGTCACCTCCGATTTTGATACCACCGGCTATATGCAGCCCAGGTTCATCACATGGGAAGACGGACGTGTATTTCAGATAGACCAAATATGTGATTTTCACCCTGCCCACACATCCGAAAAAGGTCCCTCAAGCGATTGCTATACCATTATTGTAAATGGTGAAAAGCGTGCTTTGTTTTTTGAACGTTCGGCGCCCCTTTTCCCAAACAGAATCGGAAGATGGTTTGTAAACATCGGTCAGTAAACGGTTTAGGGAGGTTAAAATGAACGATAAAGAACATCGCACATATATAGCCATTGATCTGAAAAGCTTTTACGCCTCTGTGGAGTGTATGGAGCGGCAGCTTAATCCGCTGACAACAAACCTTGTGGTCGCCGATTCCTCAAGGACTGATAAAACCATCTGTCTTGCAGTGTCTCCCTCATTAAAAGCCTGGGGCATTCCCGGTCGTCCCCGCCTTTTTGAGGTAGTGCAAAAGGTTTCAGAGGTAAACCGCCGCAGGCTGTCCGACTCTATCAAAAAATGTACGGCAGCAAAAAACGGCAGCGGAAAATATGTTTTTACAGGCTATTCCTTTGATGATGACGCACTGAAGAAAAATTTATCCCTTGGCGTGTCATATATAACAGCGCCACCGAGGATGAAACTTTATATGGACTATTCCTCAAAAATTTACGGCATATATCTTAAATATATTGCACCGGAGGATATACACGTTTACAGCATTGACGAGGTTTTTATAGACGCCACGCCATACCTTAAGCTTTACGGTATGGACGCCCACCAGCTTGCCATAACAATGATTCGTGAAATTCTTTATACCACCGGTATTACTGCCACCGCCGGAATAGGCACAAATCTATACCTTGCCAAGGTAGCCATGGATATTGTTGCAAAGCATACCGAGCCTGACGGTGACGGCGTCCGTATCGCCTTCCTTGACGAAATGGAATATCGCCGCCTGCTATGGTCCCACACTCCCATTACGGATTTCTGGCGTGTTGGTCCCGGCTACGCGAAAAGACTCCAAAGCGTTGGGCTTTATACAATGGGTGATATTGCACGGTGCTCGGTAGGGTCGGAGGATTCATTTCACAATGAGAGACTGCTTTACAAGCTTTTCGGCATAAATGCGGAACTTCTTATTGACCACGCCTGGGGCTGGGAGCCTGCCACCATTGCCGCCATAAAGGCATACAAGCCCGAAAATAACAGTATAGGCTCCGGTCAGGTACTGTCCACGCCATATTCCTATAAGAAAGCTAAAATCATAGTTAAGGAAATGACCGACCTTCTGGTTTTAGATTTAGTGGACAAAGGTCTTGTAACAGACCAGATGGTGCTTGGAATATCTTATGATAAAGACAGCCTTTCTTCCATAGGAGCACAGGATTACAAAGGTGATATTGTCACTGACCGTTACGGTCGAAAAATCCCAAAGCATTCCCACGGCAGCATAAATCTTGGGCTTTACACCTCCAGCACAAAGCTGATTATGGGGAAAATGACAGAGCTTTACGAAAAGGTCGTGAACCCGAAACTTCTAATAAGAAAGGTTTTCATAACGGCAAACCATGTAATATACGAGAAAATGATACCTCAAAATTCTCAGTCTGAACAGCTTGACTTATTTACAGACTACAATGCCCTGGAAGCCGAGAGACTAAAGCGTAGTCAGCAGCTTATTCAGGAGAAAAATCTTCAGAAAGCTGTGCTGTCCATTAAAAAGCGGTACGGAAAAAATGCCATACTAAAGGGAATAAATTTTGAAGATGGTGCCACAACGATACAGCGAAACCGTCAGGTCGGCGGACACAACGCATAGGAGATACCATGAAAAGAGAGAACGACGACTATACTGATATTATAAATCTTCCTCATCACGTGTCGGAAATCCACCCTCCCATGTCTCTTTATAACAGGGCGGCACAGTTTTCACCCTTTGCCGCTCTGACAGGCTATGAAGAACAGGTGGACGAGGTTGCAAGGTTTACCCTCTGCCGTCCAGAGCTCGGTAGCGATGAAAAGGAACTTTTAAATGAAAAGCTCCGCATTTTGGAAAGCTGCCTTTGTGACACTCTCTCTGTCTCCGTAACATACTTTCTGCCAGATAAGCTTAAAAGCGGTGGAGCCTATATGGTTCACAGAGGAAAAGTCAAAAAAATTGATATATATTTAGAGAAACTTGTATTTTGTGATAAAAACGGCATATCCTCCCGTACGGAGATCCCATTTGACAGCATTATTTCAATAGAAAGCGATGTTTTCCAGCTGTACGGAATAACATAGAAATAATTAGGTTATAGGACAAATTTCCCGGAGAATATGATTAAACCACCAAGTAATCAGATGGTGGTGAATTAAGTGTTATCTCCGTTTTTCGCACTGTTTCTTACTTTCCCCTTTCTTCTGCTCAGAGTAACAAAGAACGAGGGCTCCTTCCCCCGTCCTCTCTCCGCGGAAGACGAGCAAAAATACCTTGCCCTTGCAGCCCAGGGTGATGTTAGCGCAAGGGATATTCTTATTGAACACAATCTGCGGCTTGTAGCCCACATAATCAAGAAATACTATACCCAAACAAGCGACCAGGACGATTTAATCTCCATAGGCACTATCGGTCTTATAAAAGGAATATCCACATATAACCCATCCAAAGGCGTACGACTTGCGACCTATGCCAGCAGATGTATTGAAAATGAGATTCTTATGCACTTTCGCACAATGAAAAAATCCGCCAATGACTTATCCCTCTCCGATTCCATTGACCAGGACAGCGAAGGCGGCAGCCTCTCTCTGATGGATGTAATCAGTGTGGAAGATAATATTTTTGAGGAGCTTACCAATTCGGAAATCTGCACCCTTCTGCGTCGCCATATAAAAACAGTTCTAACAGAAAGAGAGCGGAAAATTATCTCGCTGCGCTACGGGTTAAGTGGTTCAAAGCCACTCACCCAGCGCGAGGTGTCAGCCATGTGTGGCATTTCACGAAGCTATGTGTCACGAATTGAAAAACGTGCCCTTGAAAAACTTCGTGACGAGCTTATAAAGGACGACATCATATAAAAATACAGGCTGATTTCTATTTTTAACAGAAATCAGCCTGTATTTTTTAATCTTTCCAAATAAAGTTATGCTTAATGCTTTCTCCTCCGTCCACAACTATACTCTGACCAGTGCAGAAAGTATTTGTGACAGTGAGGAAATATGCCCACTGGGCAATCTCCTCTGCTGTCGCCCATCTTTTAAGGGGCGTTTCCTCCATAATCAGCGCCCACAGCTTTTTGTCATTGATTACGCAATCGTTAAGGGGCGTAAGAACTCCCCCTGGGTCAAGGCTGTTACAGGTAGCGCCGTACTTTGCCACATGCATGGCAGTATTTTTAGTGTAGGCTATTACGCCGCCCTTGCTGGCACAGTATTCAGGAAATTCCGAGCCTGTATGACCGCTGGCAGAACCGATATTCAGTATTGACTTTATGCTCTCTGTAATTCCGTACTTTTCCGTGACATGGATAAGTGCCTTTAAATTTGTGTCAATATCGCTTTCGTTCTGCGTGCCGGCGTTATTTATAAGAATTTCCACTCCACCAATATCCGGTAGCAAGTCATAATCCCGTATATCTGTCTTGTAGTGACAGTACCTTTCACTTTCAAGGTCAGTCTCTTCTCTGTCAATACCTATTACCCTGTGACCATTTTTCAAAAAAAGCTCAGCAATAGCTCTGCCAATTCCCCTTGATGACCCCGTTATCAAAACCTTCATTTAAAGCTCACTTTCAATCATTTCAAGATACTCTCTGCCAACATTGTTCTTCTCCCAATTCTTAACCGCTCTGTATCCTATGGGAGAAAAGACAACCTCCATAAAAAGCTCCGCAACGGCTCCGGTAACGGCGCAGGTTATGCACTGAAGCACAGTCCATGAAAAACCGTCCCAATATATTGGCGCAAACACTGTAAACACTATAAGTGCAAAAATCAGGTTATCGGCAAACTGTCCGATAAAAGTCGATACATATGTCCTCACGGCAAAGGCAGCCTTGCCGTCCGGATTCTTTTTAAAGGCTTTTCCGATAGTCCAGTTAAGAATATTATTTATAACAGCAGATGCCAGAAAAGCGATTGTGCTGCCCAACAGGATAAACCACGTTCCGCCAAATATCGAATTTAACGCTGTATAGTCGTCGGCAGTTGACGGAATTATGCTGACTATATAGAAAACAAGGGATACAAAAAGATTTACAAGTACCGCAAAAACAGCGATTTTATTCGATGCTCTCGGACCAAACCGCTTTGTAATCACGTCCATGCACATAAAGGACAGCCAAGAAATGAGTATTCCGCCGTCAAGGGCAATCCAGTCCCTTTGAAAAATTGTCTTGTTTGCCAAAAGATTCATGGTAATTACACTTGTGACAAAAAGAGCCACCGCCGTTGCCGGCACACTTCTGAGAAGAACCTCAGTTTCCAAAAGTTCCCTTCTGAGCGTCTCTCCGATGCCCTTTCTTCTTACCGTAGATGTAATCGTTCTGTTAGACATTTTAATTCCCTCCTAAAAAACAAAGGCAGTTTTATGTACCCATAAAACTACCTTCCACAAAAAGCAGTGACTTTGCACATAAAGGTACAAAGCCACTACTAATTATTAAATAGTAGTCCTGGTTTTGTTTTACGACAGGATGGTACAAGCGAACTGTCGACATCTGATGAAGATGATTTATTATTCTATACCTATATCCATGAAATTGCAAGAATTATTTTTTAATATCCTGATATTTTCGCTTTATCCATTATAGGCGGAGTATTTTTTTCCCACCGTTCTATCATAGCTCACATAACGGATTATGTCCGCAAAACACTTTATTTCCTCTGTTTCATCCATTGAAAGCCTTACATTGTACATGGGAGTAACCTTATAAAAGTCCAAAAGCGCGTTCATGTACGGCGTACGGTTAAAGCCGGTAATTACCGCCACCTCATTTAAAAGATTATAGGTTGAAACCTGGTTTCCTTTTCTCTCCGTAAATATTCCCGTATCAAGCTCACGGTTTGAGTATATGACAAAGGGTGTCGAATACATCATTTTACTGTTTTCACTGCTGTACTCGGTATAGTTAAAAAGACCTCCCTTATTCATTACGGAGAAGTTTGTCCCCAGGGACGGATAATGGTCGCCGTAGAATACCAAAACAGTAGGTCTTTCTCTACTGTCAATATAATCTGCCAGCATACCAAGAAGCCTGTCGCTGTCATAAACACCCTGAGTATAGGTAGAAAGCGCTGTAAGCTCTGAATCTGTAAGTATATCAGAGGTAACCTCAATGTTTATGTCAGACTCCGGAAGTGCACCGTAGGGCTGATGGTTTTGTATGGTTATTGCAAAAAGGAACGTGGGGTCCGAGCTTCCTTCAAGGACATATTTTATGCTTTCAAATGTGCTCTCATCTGATGCGTACCCGCGCTTATAGGACATATCAACATAGTCATTAAGGTCCTCGATACCATAATAATTATCAAAACCCACATATGGATAAGCTCTGCTTCTTGAGTAAAAACTCTTGTCGTAAAGGTGTATGGCTGCAGCTGAATATCCCGCTCTCTTGTAGTTTGAAACATAGGAATCCAGTGGACTTGTAACATACTCGTAAGGACTTGCACCGCTGGGAAAATAGTCCGATGACAGTCCGGTCAGAATCTCAAACTCAGGTCTGACTGTACCTCCTCCCAGCGCCGTGGTATAAACCTTGCCGCTTATACATCTTTCAGACTCAAGAAGCCTGTCGTAATTTGGAAGTGGATTTTCTGAATACGTGACACCATTCAAATCACGAAGGTCGGAAAAGCTCTCACATAAAACCAATATTACATCAAAGAGCTCTCCGTTCTCTGCCATTGGAGTTTCCTCATATCCGCTGAGAAGACTTTCAATTTTCTCCTCACTGTATCCTTCAGGCTCCTCCACATTCATTGTAAGAATGTTAATCGTAAATGCGCCCAAAAAACCGTTTGCCTTATAATTTGAGCTTTGAAGCCCTGTATCCTCAAAACTCATACCAAACTTGTTCACAATCCTTTTTGACCTGTCTCCCGACCAAAAAAGCGCCACAACAGTAGCTATAATTATAATAGCTACTGGAACTGCAATCCTCCAACTTATAGGTAGTTCAATCTTCATTACGGCTAAAAACACTACCCATAAAATCATAACAGCAATACCAATATAAAACCATTTTGGCATTGGACAGCTTACGAAAGACATTATCTCTCCAGCGTCTCCTACCAAAAGTATATCCCTCGGGTAAAAGTTATCTCCGTTCTGTACTACCTTAACGTAATTTACATATGCACACACATATGACAAAAAGCCCAATATCCCCGCAGCAAGCCAGATTTTTCTGCAAAAGAGCAACAGTATGATAAATAGAGTAAAGATTACAATTGCTTCAAAAATCGCTGATCCAGGGTGAAGCTCCCAAAAACTTACTACACTTCTCAGTCTGTTATATTGGTAGAAATTAAAATAATCCATTATAAAGCAGGCGTAAAAAGGAAAAAACACACCGCTTAAATACGCTAAAACAATAACCGGCTTTTTACTTCTCATTCTGCCAACAAATTCTCCTACCATACCACGCTACCTCATGCTGTAAATTTGAGACCTCCGAAGAGGTCTCATTTCTTTTTTAGAACGGTTTGCCCGCCAGTATCTCCTCATAATCCTTAAGGTTATCTATAAGAAGCTGCGGAGTATTAAGCCCATAGGGACACTTGGACATACAGGCGTTGCAGTGGAGACATGATTTTATCATCTGCATTTTCTCCTGCCACTCCGGAGTGAGCCACTTTTCGCTTGGAGCTCTTCTCAGCATAAGGGACATTCTGGCGCAGCTGTTAATCTCAATTCCGGCAGGACACGGCATACAGTATCCGCAGCCGCGGCAGAAACTGCCTGCCAGCTCCTTTCTGTCCTTGGCAATCAGCTTCTTAATCTCCTCGGTCATCTCAGGCGGATTATCAAAGTAGCTTAAAAATTCCTCAAGCTCCCAATCCCTCTGAATCCCCCAAATAGGCAATACATTGTCAAACTGAGACATAAACGCATAGGCGGCGGCAGAATTATTGATTGTTCCGCCCGCAAGACCCTTCATTGCAATAAAGCCCATGTTATGCTCCTTGCACATTCTCACAAGCTCCACCTCGTCATCGGTGGCTATGTAGCTGAACGGGTACTGCAAAGTCTCGTAAAGCCCCGACTCAATAGCCTCCCTCGCAACTCTG
>CALWYM010000043.1 GCA_944385775.1 uncultured Oscillospiraceae bacterium
TCCTCCTGAGGTTTATCGTGAAAAGGGCTGGAAGTGCTGGACTGTCGGTGACGATATTGCTTGGATTCGTCCAGGTCCGGACGGCAGGCTTTGGGCTGTTAACCCCGAGAACGGCTTCTTTGGCGTTGCTCCCGGAACCAGCATGAAGTCTAACCCCAATGCTATGCTTACCACAAAGAAGAACACCATCTTTACTAACGTCGTTTTGAAGAAGGACGGCACCGTTTGGTGGGAAGGTATGGACAAGAATCCTCCAACAGGCGCAGAGAACTGGAAGGGCGAGCCTTGGGATCCAACCGACGGCTCCAAGGGTGCACACCCCAACTCCCGTTTTACTGCTCCCGCAGTAAACTGCCCCTGCCTGTCTCCTGAGTTTAACAATCCTCAGGGTGTTCCGATTTCTGCTATTCTCTTTGGTGGACGTCGTCCGAAGAACATTCCTCTGGTTTATCAGGCAAGAGACTGGAACCACGGCGTGTTTATCGGCGCAACTGTCGCGTCTGAGACAACTGCTGCCGCTACCGGTGCTGTGGGCGTAATCCGTCGTGATCCTATGAGCATGCGTCCGTTTATCGGCTACCATGTATGCGATTACTGGCAGCACTGGATTGACATGGGCAGAAACGAGAAGGTTACAAAGCTTCCTAAGATCTTCCACGTCAACTGGTTCAGAACTGACGATGAGGGTAACTTCATGTGGCCCGGCTTCGGCGAGAATATGCGTGTTGTCGAGTGGATTATTAAGCGCTGCTTCGATGAGGTTGACGCCGTTGAGACTCCTATCGGCTATATGCCCAAGCCTGAGGACATTAACCTTGAGGGCATTGAGGATGAGGTTTCACCTGAAACCCTTAAGGAGCTTCTTACCGTTAATGTTGACGGTTGGAAGACTGAGGCTGAGAGCATTGGTCAGTTCTTTGATGAGGTTGGAGATGGCAAGCTGCCTAAGGAGCTTAGCCAGGCACTTGAGACCCTCAAGAAAAATCTTGACGCTTAATAAGCATATTTTGAAAAGACTGATTCCGCTTCACAGCGGAGACCAATTAAAGAGGATACTTTTACAAGTATCCTCTTTTTTTATCTCTAAATCAAAAAGAGCATTGCCTGTATTCCGGCAATGCTCTTTTTTCGATTGTTTTTGAAAAAAATTCAGCATATTATGAAGATAAGAATTAGATAAAATTCAATTACTTTCATTGAAGATATAAAAAATATACTTTAAAAGCGTATAAACATAAAGTGATTTGAAGTAAATATTTTTATTTAAAGTCACAAAGAGGTAATGTAAATCTAAAAAATAGTAAAAAGTATATTGACTTGTGTTGCAGTTTATGATATTATCCTCTGCAAATAAAGATTTAATTTAAAGCAACACATTATAAATGCAGTAAATTAAGAAAATGCATTTCACAATTTAAAACAATGGCGATTTTGAAATTTTTAAATTATTGCACAGGTCATTTGTGTAATTTGTGTGGCAGGTGAAATAATAAATATTTTCCAAAAAGGAGAGAGGAATATGAAAAAGATAGTTGCGATTTTGCTTGTAGCAGTAATGCTTATGGCAATTTTGGCGTCCTGTTCCAACAGCGAGAACACGGAAAACGGTCAAAATTCAAATAGTTCTACTGAAACAGGCACAAATACGCCGGACACAGCGGAGGATGGCGGCGACGAAGCGGGAGAAAACGAGATTAAGGATCTGGTGGTTTTCCGTACAGGTCACGATGTTGAAAACTTCCTGTCAATTCATACGGAAAATGCACAAGATGCGCTCTGCGGCGTTGGTATGGATAACTGGATAGGTGTTGACAATCACGGTAATGTTACATGCCTTCTCGCCGAGGACTATTCAGCCAATGAGGATAGCTCCGTCTGGACATTTACCCTCCGTGACGGCGTTAAGTGGGTTGACAAGGACCTCAATGAAAAGGCAGACCTTACCGTTACCGATTTCCTTGTGGGCGCAGAGTTTATCCTTAACTATCATAAAAACAGCGGCTATAACGCTTCAATGCTTATGACAAACGTTGAGGGAGCTCAGGAGTATTACGAGTACACAAGGGATCTAAGTGCTGAGGAGGCTTATGCCCTTACATATGAGGACGCCTTTGCCGATATGGTTGGCATAAAGGCTGACACTGAGGCAAATACCGTTACTTATACCTGCGTTGCTCCAACTCCTTATTTCTGGAGCCTTGGTTATCACAAGAGCACAAGCCCACTGGCAGAGGGTCTTGTTGATGAAATAGGCGCAGAGAACATGATCTCCATTAACTGGGATGAGCTCTGGTACACCGGCGCTTACGTAATTACCGAGTTTATTGCCGGAAATACCTGTGTACTTACATCAAATACAAAGTACTGGAATTATGACAACGTAAAGCTTTTTGATACTGTCACGTCCAATCTTATTGAGTCAACCGATGTAGGTTATCAGCTCTATCTTAACGGTGAAATTGACTACATCACCCTGTCTCAGGCCAATGTAGTCAACATTTTAGGCGACGAATCCGGAGAATTTTACGATAACGTAGTTAAAGTAGCGGGCAATTCCATATCTACTTATGTAATGCATTTTAACTATCAGAAGATTGATTCTGAGACTGGCGAGCTTGATACCAACTGGAATACAGCCATTGCAAACGAAAATTTCCGTATGGCAATGTATTGGGGGCTTGACCTGGAGGGTTACTTTGCGTATACCGATTCTGTAACTCCTTTCTCCGTTGCAGGATACACCATGACACAGACGAACTTTGTTAATGTTGAGGGTATGGACTATCAGGATTATGTAGTTGAACTTCTCGGTCTTGAAAAGAGTTCGGAGAGCTATTCACGTTATAATCCCGAGCTTGCTCAGGAGTACCTCGACAAGGCTGTTGAGGAGCTTACCGCAGCAGGCGTAACCTTCCCGATAAAGATTACAAACTACATTAAGGCAGGCAACCAGAGTGCTCTTGACCAGGCAGTTTTGCTTAAGGACGCTTTCGATAACTTCTTTGGAGAGTATGTTCAGTTTGAAAACGGAACCTATGTATCGAGCCTTACAAAGGAAGTTATTAGCCTCGGTCACCACAACTATGTAATTTCTTCCTGGAGCGCTGATTACAGCGATCCGTCAAACTGCATAGAGCAGTGCTCGCTTACCGCTCCGTCAAATGTATATCTTGAGTATTCATTTGCCAATAAGCTTACTGAGGGTCCGGTGTATGACCTTTATCAGGAGTTTACAGACCTGTGCATGACAGCGAGAAATATAAATAACGATTTGAACGAGCGTTATAAGGCTTATGCTGAGGCTGAGGCGTTTATGATTGAGCACAATCTGGCAATGCCGCTTTACAGCAGAGCAAGCTGGCAGCTTACTAAAATCAACGACTACTCCAAGGCAATAAAGGGTCAGAGCTATCAGAACTGGGAGACCAATTCTGAGGGCTACACCCAGGCTGATTATGAAGCATTTGCCGCAGAAAAGGCAGAGGCTATGGGCGATTAAGTAGTTAAACATAATACTTGAATCCAGACAGCACAATAAGTGTTGTCTGGATTTTTTTATCCTGCATGAGAGCTTTTTGAAGCTGGTAATATTTATTCAAGCTAATTTACGCTGTTAAATTGAAAAGTGATTTGTATAAACTCACAAAATTGACTGTGGTACTTTGAAAAACCATTAAAAATTCTTGACTTTTTCTATTGTAAGTGGTAGTCTCTAAAAAAGTAAATACATAAATATTTTTGTATATTAAAGATTATAGCATTGATTTAAAGCTTCACATCGACAAAGAAATTGAAATTTTTCTTAATGCGAATTTAATGTTTAGTGGGATTGTATATTTTTATGTCTATTATATACGCTGTTTAGATATAGACGGCTGTGTAAGGTAATAGAGAAAGAATTGAAAAGGAGAGATAATATGAAAAAGACCGTTGCACTTCTGCTTGCAGTTGTAATGCTTGTCGCAGTTCTTTCTTCGTGCTCCGATAACGGCACTGAAACGAAAGAACCGTCCACCGGCACTGACGGCGAGACAGGAGAAAACACTCAGACCGGCGAAAACGCTATTTCTGACTTGATTGTTTATCGTACAAGCCACGATGTTGAGAATTTCCTGCCGGTACATACCGAGAATGCCGCTGACGGCATTGCCTCTATTGGTATGGACAACTGGATTGGCGTTGACAATCACGGTAATGTAACCTATCTTCTTGCTGAGGATTACTCTACAAATGAGGATAGCTCTGTATGGACCTTTACACTCCGTGACGGAGTCAAGTGGGTTGATAAGGACCTTAATGAGAAGGCGGACCTTACTGTAACAGACTTCCTTGTAGGTGCTGAGTTCATTCTTAACTACCATAAGAATGGTGGCTACAATGCCTCAATGCTTACTACAAATGTAAAGGGTGCTCAGGAGTATTATGATTATACTAAGGGTCTTACAGCTGAGGAGGCATATGCTCTTACCTATGAGGATGACTTTGCCGATATGGTTGGTATAACTGCTGACACCGAGGCAAACACCGTTACATATACCTGCTCTGCTCCTACTCCTTATTTCTGGAGCCTTGGCTATCATAAGTGCACAAGCCCTCTGTCACCTGACCTTATAAGTGAGGTTGGCGTTGAGAATATGGCAGCTATCAGATGGGATCAGCTCTGGTATTCCGGTGCATATGTAATCACTGACTTTATTGCCGGTAACCAGATCGTTCTTTCAAAGAACACCAAGTACTGGAACTATGATAACGTTACTTTGTTTGATACCATTACTTCCAGAATGATTGAGTCCACCGACGTTGGATTCCAGCTCTACCTCAACGGAGAGATTGACTATATTGTTCTCAGCCAGTCCAATGTTGTAAATATCCTTAATGACCCGTCCAATGAGTTTAACGACAATGTTGTTAAGGCTCATGCAACTACAGCTACCTTTGTAATGCATTTCAATTATCAGAAGGTCGATCCCGAGACCGGCGAGCTTGATACTAACTGGAATAAGGTCATTGCTAACGAGAATTTCCGTATGGCTCTTTACTGGGGTCTTGATCTTGAGGGCTACTTCAGCTACAAGGATCCTGTATCGCCTTTCTCCGTTGCTGGATATACCATGACACAGAACAGCTTTGTAAATGTTGACGGTATGGATTATCAGGACTATGTTATTAGCCTCCTCGGACTTGAGAAGAGCAATGACAAGTACAGCCGTTATGACCCGGAGCTTGCTCAGGAGTACATGGATAAGGCTGTTGAGGAGCTTACCGCAGATGGCGTAACCTTCCCGATAAAGATTACAAACTACATTAAGGCAGGTAACCAGGGCTCTCTTGACCAGGCTATTCTCCTTAAGACAGCTTTTGATAATGCGTTCGGCGAGTACATCACTTTTGAAAACGGAACTTATGTATCAAGCCTTACAAAGGAAATTATTAGCCCCTGCTATCACAACTTTGTAATTTCTTCCTGGACTGCTGACTACAGCGATCCTTCCAACACCATTGAGCAGTGCTCCATGACTATAGAGTCCAACGCCTATCTGGAGTATTCACAGGCGCTCAAGCTCACTGAGGGTCCGGCTTATGACCTGTTTGTAGAGTTCACTGAGCTTTGCAACACCGCAAGAAACATTAATGACGACCTTAACGAGCGTTATAAGGTCTACGCTGAGGCAGAGGCATTTATGATTAGCCACAACCTTGCTATGCCTATGTATGTAAATGCAAACTGGGAGCTCACCAACATTAATGACTTCTCCAAGAGCCTTAAGGGTCAGAGCTATCAGAACTGGGAGACCAACTCTGAGGGCTATACTACCGAGGATTACGAGGCATTTGAGGAGAGCTGGAGCCAGAACGCTCAGAGCTGATTTAAGTATAAATCAGATTTGCTCTACCGATAAGTGACAAAAACCCGGAGGATATACAAATCCTCCGGGTTTTTTGTTGTTTAATTCTCAGATATAATAACAGGAACAGCAGAATCAATAAGCAGAGAGTCGGGAGTAACGGCACACTGAAAAGCGCAGATATGAACTCCGGCAACAGCGGCGTTTTGAAGGGCTTCTCCAAATTCCCTGTGAGTTTCCCAGTTGGGTGTTACATATTTTATACCCGTCATCTGCACGACAAAAACCACATGGGGTATAAATCCGTGGGAAATACTTTCTGTCAGCTCCTTTATATGCTTCACGCCGCGCTTTGTGGGAGCGTCGGGAAAGGAGGCAATGTCGTTCTTTTCCAAAGTAACGCCCTTGACTTCTACAAGGTGCTTTTTGCCTTTTGATTCTATGTAAAAGTCAAACCGTGAATCACCGTAGGCAAACTCAGGCTTAATGTAGTTTATGCCGGGGAGAAAGCCGCCGGCTGCCGCAAACTCCCCGAAAACCTTGTTTGGCGCCATGGAGTCCATATTAATAAGTCTTGAATTTTTATACACTGCGATAAGGTCGTAGTTTGTTTTACGCCCTCTGCCGCGGCAGTCTTTCACATATATCTTGGCGCCGGGAACAAGAAGTTCCTTGCAGCGACCTGTGTTCTTTACATGAGCTATCTGCTGCTGACCGTCAATTATAACGTTTGCTATAAATCTGTTAGGTCGGCTTATAAAGGTGCCCGGCAGGATTTTTTCATATTTCACCAAATCACCTTCTGTGAAAGTACTTTTTAATTTCTGTTGGCAACGCTCTGCCACATGCTAATGCGGATGAAATGAGCAGTGCTGCTGATATGGCGCAAAGCACAATGTTAGCTGGAAGCGAGCCAACGTTTTTTAAAAGACAGATTGAGGAAATTATAAGAGAAATAAGCAAAAGACCCAAAAGGCTTATGATATTTCCCCGCCGTCTTTTTATGTTTGCCAGGAAAATCACTGTCAAAGCAGCAAGAGCACTGGACAGTACAATGGGAACCACTATGTGAGCCCAACCACTTGCAAG
>CALWYM010000044.1 GCA_944385775.1 uncultured Oscillospiraceae bacterium
AGCAGTGCGGAGTCCAAAATATCCGCACGGTTTGTAGCCGCCATTACAATGACGCCCTCATTATTAGAGAAACCATCCATCTCAACGAGAAGCTGGTTCAGGGTCTGCTCACGCTCATCGTGACCGCCGCCAAGACCACTTCCGCGCTGACGACCAACAGCATCGATTTCGTCTATGAAAATAATTGCAGGGGCAAGCTTTTTAGCCTGATCAAACAGGTCACGAACACGGGAGGCACCAACGCCTACATAAAGCTCAACGAAGTCTGAACCTGAAATTGAGAGAAACTGCACGTTTGCTTCGCCGGCAACAGCTTTTGCAAGAAGAGTTTTACCGGTACCAGGAGGACCTATGAGCAGTATGCCCTTAGGAATCCTTGCGCCCAACGCAGTATATTTTTGCGGATTTTTAAGGAAGTCAACTATTTCCTCAAGTTCCGCTTTCTCCTCATCGGCTCCTGCCACGTCTTGGAAGGTTACACGGCGTTTTTCCTCACTGCCAAGCCTTGTACGAGCCTTGCCAAAGCGCCCAACGCCTCCGGCTCCGCCAGCGCCTCCGCTGGCTTTGTTAATCATCACAAACCAGAGGGCGCACATTATCATTATGATTACAAGGTATGGCACAAATGAGATCCACCACGGGTTCCAATCCTGCGCATAGGTGTAATCCGAGATAATGCCTGCCTCGTACTGTTCGTTAATAAGCTCTGAAAGGTCATTATAGAAAATGCTTATATTCATCAGAGCGTGACTTATTTCGGTACTTCCGTTATAGGGTTCCTTCAAAGTCATGTAAACAGTATCATTTTCTACTGCAAAGTAATCAACATTCTCCTGCTCAAACTGCTTATACATTTCGGCGTAGCTAACACCTGTATAGCTGACGTTAGTGTCGGAGAGAAGATAGACAACGGCTACTAAAATAATAAGGATAAAAACATAAAAGCCGATATCAGGTTTTCTAATTTTGTTCTTGTTGTCCAAACTATCACTTCTTTCTAATGGGGGTGTTCGTAATAGGTTAATCAGGCGTAAATCTCTGGCTTGAGAACACCTATGTAGGGAAGATTTCGGTAGCGCTCAGCATAGTCAAGACCGTATCCTACGATAAACTCATCAGGACAGAGAAAACCGACATAATCTGCGGTAATGTCAGCTTTTCTTCTGGCAGGTTTATCAAGAAGGGTACATATGGCAACGGAGGCGGGCTTGCGCTGCTGGATATAATTCTTAAGAAAAGAGAGAGTAACACCGGAATCAAGAATATCTTCAATGATAATCACATGGCGACCCTCAACGGAGTAGCTAAGATCCTTTCTAATTTTTACCGCTCCTGTGGTGGTAGTACCGTTCTCGTAGGAAGAAACCACCATAAAGTCTATATCACAGTATGCGTCAATACAGCGTGCAAGATCTGCCATAAACACAAATGAGCCCTTTAGCACGCCAACAATGAGGGGGTTTTTGTCCTTATAGTCCTCAGTTATTTTTGCGCCGAGCTCCTTAACTTTAGCATTCACCTCTTCTGCTGAGAAAAATATGCGCTCAATATCATTTTGAATCTCACTCATATCCTAAATCTCCTCAATAATTACATTCAATACACTGTCACCGATTTCCGGTCGAACCCTGACGCTGCTGCCGATTCCGGCAATAGCAATGGGACCAAGCTCGTCGGCGAAAACAGGTATCGCGTCCCGCGTATGCGCAGGAATTTTCCTTTCTATAAAGAGTTTCTTAAGGCTTTTTGTGCCTGATTTCTCAGATAGAACGATTTTATCACCTAGCACACGTGGTCTGACTAATATCTTACCACAAACGTTTTCAGTTTTGAATAGGAAAGACGTAAAAGATTTGTGAATAGTACCATTGAAAACATTTTTTTCACAGTAAATCCTTACCCCAATTTCGTCTAAAACAGTTTCTCCGTCCGTATTAAGTTCTACGGGAGAAAAGGTAAGGTGTTCAGGCTGACCCACCGCGAGAAATCCGTATTCTCTTCTTACCGAAACACCAGGAAGATTTAAAACCGCAGACGGTGAGCTGTTTTTGCAAAGCTCAAAAACCTTTTCTATATGATTATGGCTAAGTCCGCTCCCTAAAATACTGCGCAGAGCTCTTGAAGAAACCGAGCGAGGAGCTGAAAGGAGAGAGGAGACAGGAATTCGTCCGTCTTTAAAGTTTTCCTTAAAAAAAACATGCGCCAGATCCTCCATGTATGCGTTATCACTCCGAAGCTGCTCAGTCATTGAATACGTCAGAGAAGAAACCTCTTTATTGATTTTTCTCATTACTGGAGTGATGTGATGGCGAATAAGATTCCTGGAATAATCATCGGAAAGATTAGAGGAGTCAGTTCTGTATGGAATATTATTCTTTTTAAGGTAATCCTCAATTTCGGACCGTGTTACGGAAAGGAGGGGACGGATTATATTATCACGTTTTGGCGGGATCCCACAAAGCCCGGCAAGTCCGGTTCCGCGGCATAGGCGGAAAAGGACGGTCTCAAGGTTATCGTCCGCATTATGTGCGGTGGCGATGAAGTCAATCAAATTGTCCCGGGCAGTCTGCTGAAAAAAGTCGTACCGCAGTTCTCTTGCCGTTTCCTCAATGCCTTTTCCCATAATGGAGGCTGCTTTTTTAATATCGTCTGACCCGACAAAAAGGGGAATACCGGCATTTTTGCACCAGTCTGCAAGAAACTGCTGGTCACCATCGGATTCCTCTCCACGAAGCTTATGGTTAAAATGAGCCCCATATATTCTGACAGAAAGAAAATCTTTTATATTCCACAGAAAATGCAAAAGACACATTGAGTCAGCGCCGCCAGATACGCCGACCAATACGGAGGTGCCTGACGGCAGCATATTATATTTTTGAATGTTTTCCAAAATCTTGTCTTGAAAGCTCATTTATCCCTCTTCGTGCACTGTGTCAAGGGTAGAGAAAGACGTAAATTCCGGAAGCCATCTCAGGTTTACAGTTCTTGTTTCTCCACGCCTGTTTTTCAAGATTATGCACTCTGCAATATTCGGTGTTTCAGTTTCCTGGTTATAATAGTCGTCTCTGTACAGACCGATAACTATATCGGCGTCCTGCTCAATAGATCCCGACTCTCTCAGATCAGAAAGCATGGGGCGCTTATTTGTTCTTGATTCATTGGCACGGGAAAGCTGAGCAAGACAGATCACAGGAACATTAAGGTCCTTTGCCATTATTTTAAGCATACGGCTTATGTCGGAAACAACCTGGGTTCTGTTTTCGCCGGCGTGCCCTCCTGGACTTCCGGCGGACTGCATAAGCTGCAGGTAGTCTATGACCACAAGTCCCAAATCCTTAATTCTCCGGCAGGCTGCGTTCATGTCAGCAACAGACAGCATAGGGTTGTCATCAAAATGAATGTCTGTCGCGCCTATGGTGGCGCTGGCGTTTGCAACCTTGCGCCAATCATCATCGGACAGCGCTCCGGTCTGAAGCTTTCTGAAATCCACAAAGCTCTCGCTGGACAAAAGGCGCAGACACAGCTGCTCCTTGCTCATTTCCAGAGAAAACATAACCACAGCCTTGCTGGAGGTTTTGGCAACATGAAGTGCCATATTAAGCGCAATACTCGTTTTTCCCATACCGGGACGGGAAGCAATAATTATAAGATCTGATTTGTTAAGACCCATTATGGCATTATCCAGATCTGTAAGACCGGAGGACAGACCCGGGAGCTTACTTCCGTTTTTAGCTGCTTCGGAAAGATGAGTGTAAACCTCAACCAGAACACGAGATATAGGCTCAAGTCCCTTTGCGGAACGCCCCTGACGTATAGAAAAAATCTTTTGCTCCGCAATGTCAAGGACTCGGGGAGCTTCACTGGATGGATCCTTAGCAATGGCGGAAATTTCATTTCCCACTTCGGCTATTTGCCTTAAAATAGAACGGTCCTTGATTATGCCAACATATTCCATAACATTTGCAACAGTTGGGGTCAGCTCCATCAGATGATAGAGGTAATCATAGGTCTGTTCATTGGCATATCCCATGGAAACCATGCTGTTAAGCACCATGACAGGGTCAACGGTTTTTGAATAGTTAAACATGGAATATATAGTCTCATATATATGTTTATTTATGTCTACATAGAAATCGTCAGCGCTTAGGACGGTAATTACGTCAGCTATGCACTTAGAGTCCATGAGCATTGCTCCCAGAACAGCCTGTTCCGCCTCGGTGCTGTGGGGCATTTGCTTAACAAAAAGCTCGTCCATAGCCATTCTCTTTTCGGAGTAAATTTATTGTTCCTTTTCGGTAGTAACAACGGTAAAGCTGCCGCTTATTTCGTGACCAAGCTTGCACTTAACAGTAAATGTTCCAAAGGTTTTAATTGGCTCCATAATTATACGGTTTTTCTCAATTACGATACCGTACTGATCGGCAAGAGCCTCTGAAACCTCTTTAGATGTGACAGAACCAAAAAGTTTTCCGCCCTTTCCGGCGCTGGCAGGAACCTTTACGGTGCAGCTTCCAAGCTTCTTTTTAATCTCGTTAGCCTCGGCAATTTCCTGTTCTTCCTTGCGCTGACGGGCTTTCTCCTGCTGCTGCATTATGTTTATATTATCGGCAGTTGCCTGCACGGCAAGACCTTTTGGAAAAAGGAAGTTTCTGGCGTAGCCGTCGGAAACCTCTACCATCTGTCCCTTTTTACCATGGTCTCTAACATCTTTTTGAAGTATAACTTTCATTTTAAACGTTCCTTTCAATAATTATCCCTTTATTTTCTGACTTCTGACGGAGTATTATCGTCAAGATAGTGATCTATTGCTATAAGGAGATCACGCACAACGTCCTTTTGAGTTTTTCCACTTATCTGAGCGCCTGCCTGAGTACTGTTTCCGCCACCGCCAAGCTTTTCCAGAATTACCTGTACATTAATTTCTCCAAGGCTTCTTGCAGATATATCAATAGTGCTCGCTGTCGGGAAAACGACAAAGGACGCGTTTACCCCCTGTATATTCAAAAGCTCGTCAGCCGCCTGGGAGGCGATAATTCTGTTCTCGCCTGTGTCAGGGGCGGCAATGGCAATGCCGGCACGGTATATTTTTGCCCTTTGAATAATGGAATATCGTGCAGTAGTACTTTTAAGGTCTGTCTTGAACAGTTCCTTGACTTCGTAGGTATCGGCTCCGGCGCGGCGCAAAAATGCCGCTGCATCAAAGGTACGGCTACCTGTGCGTATGGTAAAGTTTTTCGTATCGAGAACTATTCCGGACAAAAGGGCTTCCGCCTCGTACCGTAAAATATCCGACTGCTCAACCATATATTGAAGAAGCTCTGTCACAAGCTCGCAAGTGGAGGACGCATAAGGCTCGTGAAGAGACAGAGCGGCGTTTTGAATATAGGTGGCAGCCCGTCTATGGTGGTCAATAAGAGCAACCTTATTGCAGCTTAAAAGCAAAGACTCACTTTCCACCGTTTCAGGTCTGTTTGTGTCAACTATAACTAGAAGACTTGACGCATTTACCTGCAAAATCGCTTCTTGCGGGTCAATAAATACCCCCTCATATTCGGGGAGGG
>CALWYM010000045.1 GCA_944385775.1 uncultured Oscillospiraceae bacterium
CTCCGGATCTATGTGCTGCTTATTTTCAGAGTAAAGCGCGCTTGGTTTTTAGCAAAGCGCGCTTTCTTTCACTACTTAATCCTCTGCGTATTCCAGAATGTCACCCGGCTGACAGTTCAGAGCCTTGCATATGGCGTCCAGGGTACTGAAACGAATTGCCTTGACCTTTCCTGTTTTCAGGTATGAAAGGTTAACGTTTGAAATTCCCACCTGGGCTGCCAGGTCGTTAAGACGCATTTTCCTGTCAGCCAAAACTCTGTCAAGCCTAATAATAATCATATAGTGTGGTCAACCTCATCCTGTAAGTATATTCCGTAGTGAATAATGTACGCTGCTACAATAAATGCAATGCCAGGTCCAATGCCGCTTAGAAAATTCTGTCCTGTGGATATTCTGATAAGGCTGTCTGAGAGGAGATTTGTGACGTGGCATATCAGGAGCTTGCAGAAGGGGACAATAACAGAGACAAATAACTGGATAAGACCAAAATAGAGCAAATACAGCGCGTTTTGCTCAACGAAAATTTTACCCCTGCTTATATTTGAAAAAACAAGGCTTAAAAACCAGTATCCCAATATTAACGGGATAAGCTGGACTGCGTACATCAGGGAAAGACCTATGTGAGTCACAAAGTCGATTTTGCCATTTTCATCTGTCCACACGTGAATATTGTCCTTTGTGCTTATAGTCATTGTCCGGGAATGACGACCATGGTTCTCCTCGGAGAAAATGGCGTACTCGTACGAGCCTTTATCGGTGTGAAGAAAAAAGCTCAGCCTTCCCATAAAGGACAGAATTAGGCATAGTATGTAAAAGGCGATAACAAAATAACAGACATATTTCAGAAATAGTGAGATCGGTTTCGCTACGGACGGATTAAGAAGTTTTTTTAATATCCTCATATTTAATCACCTCACAAATATTATAGGTGCTAAATATAAGTATGTCAATAATTTTTTAATGTTTATCATTAAAAAATAAATCCTTAAAATAAAATACATTAATTAAATTGTGAAAATGAAGCATAAAGGAGATTAAGATCACATAAATAAAAAAATCCGAGCTTTTTTATCCCAAAAGACAAAAAAGTTCGGATTTACCGTAAATGGTCCGAGTGACGAGACTTGAACTCACGACCTCTTGACCCCCAGTCAAGCGCGCTACCAACTGCGCCACACCCGGTTGACTAAGATATAATAGCACAACAAAAATTTTTTTTCAAGACCTAATTTTATTTTTTCGAATATTTTCTTGGGTACAACATATGGTGTAATGGTTACAAAATTGATAGCAAAAGTAACAACCTCTTGGTGGCTGTTTTGCCGAAAAGAGCAATGTGGGGGACTGGAACAAAATATTGCCTAATAAATTGACAAAAGTGGTGAGAGATGTTATAATGCCATCGGTTACAAATTGTAACCCTTTGTAATTTTTTTTGGTTTTAAGACAAGGAACCGAACAGGAGGGTACTATGAGAAAGACAGATATAGGGTCAAGCCTGAAGGTCGAAGGATTAAAGCTGCTCCTTTCCCTTATTCTTATTGTAGCTTCGGCTCTTGGGGTAATGTTTGCCGCGGTAGCAGATACAAGTATTACTGACTACATTGTATTTGACGGAAATACTACCACGCATATCCGCTCTGCCACACAGATGATTGATACGATGCTGGACGAAAACGGAATCAATATGATTAACGCCAGATACACAGTAGAGGACAGAGGCGATTATACAGCTGTCACTATAAGTCGGAAGCCTGTCGTCACCATTGTCTCCGGAGAAGTGGAGCTGACAGCGGTAGTTAATAACGGCACTGTGGGCGATACTCTTGAAAGGTTAGGGTATGAAATTACAGAAAATAAGCTTGTTACTCCGTCATCGGATATTTGGGTTTACGACGGAATGAAAATTTCGGTCGAGGATATTACGTATGAGTACGATACGGAAGAAATAGTGACTCCGTATGAAACTGAATATGTGGATACTGAGGAGGAATTTTTAGGTACAATGTCAGTAATTACGGAGGGCGTTCCGGGAAAAAGCGAAATTACATACGAGACAATGTATGTGGACGGGGAGTTTTATCGTCGCAGTCCCTGTGACATATCGGTTGTGGAGGAGCCTGAAAATGAGGTGGTAGCCAGGGGGACTAAGGAAATTACGTATCCGGAAAATCCGGAGGTAATAGTGGACCCTGAAAATATGACGCTTACAACGTCGGAGGGTGAGGTACTTGAGTATTCCAAGGTGATTACTATGACGGCGACTGCCTATACATACAACTCCGGAGCCAACATTACTTCCAGCGGTGTACCGGTACAGGTAGGCATTGTGGCAGCTCTTCCGAGTACTTTGCCACAGGGAACAAGGGTTTATATCGTGTCACCTTATGGCAACTGGGAATATGGAATAAGCGTTGTAGGGGATAAACCCGGCTCCGATATACTTGATCTGTTTATGGAAACAAGAGAGGAATGTATAGAGTTCGGAGTGAGGGACGCTCTTGTGTACGTTATTGAGGAATAAGCATGAAAACTCCGGCGCCAGCCGGAGTTTTCTCTTGTATTATTGAAAAAAATGCTATAAAATCTATCCATAAAACCATTACAGGAGAAGTATATGGAGCTTTGTAATATAAATGATATACGTGCGTTATTGGGTGAGCACGGCTTTAAATTTTCAAAATCTATGGGACAGAATTTTCTGATGGCAAAATGGGTCCCGGAGCGGATTGCAGAGGAGTGCGGATGCGGTCCTGATACCTGCGTTCTGGAGATAGGTCCTGGTATCGGTTGCCTTACGGAGCAGCTGAGCATGAGAAGCGGCAAGGTTGTGGCTGTGGAGCTTGACAGGCGCCTTGAACCGGTACTTAAAATTACCCTCAGGGACAGAAAAAATGTGGAGATTGTCTTTGATGACATTATGAAAATACAAATTGACCGTTTTGTTGAAAACCGCTTTGGCGGACTTTCCCCTATTGTCTGCGCCAATCTGCCCTATAATATTACATCGCCTGTTTTGACAAAGCTTCTTGAGGCTGAATGTTTCGACTCCATAACGGTTATGATACAAAAAGAGGTTGCAAAAAGAATATGCGCCGGACCGGGACAGGAGGATTACGGCGCTTTTTCACTGTTTGTGCAATACTATGGGGAGCCGGAGCTCCTTTTTGATGTGCCAAACACCTGCTTTGAGCCAAGACCCAAGGTTACAAGCTCTGTTGTGCGCATTACAAAAAGAAATGAGAGACCTGTGGAATGTGACAGGGAAATACTTTTTAAGGTTATTCGGGCAGCCTTTAATCAGAGAAGAAAAACGCTCCTTAACGCTTTGTACGCAGCCTTTACCGATTTGACAAAGGAAGAACTGGAAAGCATTATTTTAAACTCAGGTATTGACCCTACAGTTAGGGGAGAGAGGCTTTCTTTAAGTGACTTTGCTGCGGTAGGGAATAATATTGTACTGTTGATGTCAAAATAGACTAAAAAATTTTGTTTTTTTTAGTTTAAAATTTCACATTTTCTATTGACAATTTTTTATCAATTCTTTAAAATAAGTTATAGCGTAGTCAAGATGCGATAAGACTATGAATTTTAAAGGAGGTTTATAACAATGTACACTAAGAATAAGGCTGTTGTCGGCTGGATATACGACATGGCTGCACTGTGTAAGCCGGACAATATTGTCTGGATTGATGGCTCTGAGGAGCAGCTTGAGTCCCTCCGTCAGCAGGCATACAAGACAGGCGAGCTTATTAAGCTGAATCAGGAGGAGCTCCCTGGTTGCGTATACCATCGCAGCGCTGTTAACGATGTTGCGAGAGTTGAGGACAGAACCTTTATCTGCTGCGAGAAGCAGGAGGACGCGGGTCCGACCAATAACTGGAAAGATCCTGCTGAGATGAAGGAAATGCTTTATGGAATCTATGACGGAAGCATGATCGGTCGTACCATGTATGTTATTCCTTATTCCATGAGTATCGTTGGTTCTCCATTTGCTAAATACGGTATTGAGCTTACTGACTCCATTTATGTTGTAGTAAGCATGGCAATAATGACCCGTGTTGGTCTTGATGTTTATGATGCTCTTGGCGATAGCACTGACTTTATAAAGGGTCTTCACGCCAAGGCAGACCTTGACGCTGAGAAGCGTTATATCGTTCACTTCCCCCAGGAGAACACCATTATGTCCGTTAATTCCGGTTATGGCGGAAACGTTCTTCTCGGTAAGAAGTGCTTTGCTCTCCGTATAGCTTCTTGCCTCGGTCGTGACGAGGGCTGGATGGCTGAGCATATGCTCATACTTGGCGTTCAGAATCCACAGGGTGAGGTTCGTTACATCTGCGGCGCGTTCCCGTCCGCTTGCGGCAAGACCAACCTGGCAATGATTATTCCTCCTGAGGTTTATCGTGAAAAGGGCTGGAAGT
>CALWYM010000046.1 GCA_944385775.1 uncultured Oscillospiraceae bacterium
GACCACTTCGATACCGCTCCAAGATTCGTGCAAAGATTTGGACAGCAAAATAAAGTTTCACGCAGCCCTTTCTTCGCAATCCATTTTATATTACACTATTATAAATAATTTGTCAAAAGTTTTTTCTGTTGACAGCTCAACCATTAAGGTATTATATTAATTATATTATAGATTATTACAACTATTAGTGTTCGTTAAGGTGATAGCAATGGCGCAGAAAGGCATAACAAAGGAAATAATTATTAACTCAGCAATGGCTCTTATAGAAGAACGTGGTCTTTCAAATTTTACTTTAAGGGAACTTTCCGGAAGGCTGGGTATCCGCGTATCCTCTCTTTATAACCACATTAAAAGCCAAAACGAACTTCTTATGGAAGTCGGTCTGAGAGCCGTTGATATGCTTACAGAGCTTGAATCCACCGCTATTTCCGGTGTTTCTGAGGATAGCGCTCTCTTTGCCTTGGCCGATGTATATCTCTCCTTCGCCTGCGCTCACAGCGAGCTGTACAGAATTATAATGGGTGTTCACACAATGAATATTCCGTTGCTGGAATCAGCCGTTTCCAAAATTGCCGACCCAATTTTCACTGTAATAAAAAGTTACGGAATTGACGGCGACATGAGCTTTCACTTTCAGAGAATGCTGAGAAGTCTGATGCACGGTTTCTTTTCGATACAGTACGACGGAGGCTTTTCCAACAATTTGGTTAATCAGCGCGAAAGCTACCATATGGCGATTGGATGTTTAGCTAATGAAATGAAACTAAATTATAACAAATAACAGGCAAATGGCATGACGTCAAACCACGTCATGCCATTATTCTTACTCCCTAAGCTCCGTCGTAACAGCGTCAATCTGCTCCGGTGACAGATACTCTCCAAGGTAGAAAACCGCCTTTGCAAGAAGCTTATACTCCCTATCATCAGGATTTGAAACGCTCCGGCTGAATGATAAAATTCCCTCCATCAGCCGAATTTTCGATTCCCTGACAGGTACACTTGCACTGTAAAGCTCCTCCATATCAAAATCATCAGTTCTTCCGCATGGGTATTTACAGGCGGCACACCCAGGAGTAACGGCTGCCTTCTCCTGATGAATGGTAAAAGTCATTTCATCAATACTACATTCGCTGACCGGTGAATCCAAAAGCCTTATCGCTTCTAAAAACAGAGGAAACGTATTGTCCGTCAGCTCTCCTTCATGGCTGTCCGTTGCCCTCGCAAGTCCCACCAGAGCACCCCAGAGCCTGTCCCTGTCTGCTGTCCTCTCCATATCAGTCAAGTATCCTTCCGTCTGTGGAAATAGTCACTACCTGCCACGGAATAAACTTTCCGCTTTCCTGAAGCGCTTTTTTCACACTGTTTTCCAAACCACCGCAACATGGTACCTCCATACGCACCACAGTAACACTCTTTATGTCGTTGTCCCTGATAATATGCATAAGCTTTTCCGAATAGTCCACGCCGTCAAGCTTGGGGCAGCCTATAACAGTGACGTGATTACGCATAAACCTGTTATGGAAATCCCCAAAAGCAAAGGCTGAACAGTCAGCAGCAACAAGAAGTTTTGCCCCCTGGAAAAAAGGAGCCCTGACAGGTACAAGCTTCAGCTGGCAGGGCCACTGCATAAGCTGACTTTTCCCCGGGACAGGTATTGGCGGCTCGACTTCCCTTTTCATTTCACGTACAACCGTCCCGGGACAGCCTACCGGCTTTGGCGCAGGCTTATTTCGCTCTTCAAGGTGCTTTTTTACAGCCTGCTCGTCATATGTGGCAGCTTCCCGCTCAGTAAAGCTTATCGCCCCCACAGGGCAAGCCGGCAGACAATCACCCATTCCGTCACAATAGTCCTCACGGATAAGGGTGGCTTTGCCATCAATCATCTCAATTGCGCCCTCATGGCAGACATTGGTACAAAGTCCGCAACCGTTGCATTTTTCTTTGTCTATATGAATTATTTTTCTTCTCATTGTTTTGCCTCAATTCTCCATGATTTGAGGTCATTCTACACTATTCTTTCTATTTACGCAAGTCCTAACTAAGGGCTTCCCTCAGGTGCTGCAAAGCCTTTTTTTCAGTTCGTGATACCTGTACCTGGGAAATACCAAGTATTCTTGCCGCTGCCGTTTGGGTCATGCCACGGTAAAACCGCAGGACTATTACTTTTCTCTCCCTATCGCCAAGCTCCTCAATGGCCTGCCGCAAGGAGAAATGCTCAATAAGCCGTTCCTCCCCCTGCTCATCCCCTATTACCTGCTCGAGGGTAAAGCCGTCCTCCCCTGTTTCACGCTGAAGTGAATCAGACGGCATGACTGCAAGTTCACAGGAAGCTATATCCTCCACCGCCAGCTTCATATAGTCTGACAGCTCTATAACTGAGGGCTCACGTCCCAGCCTTTGCTCCAGTTCACGGCGCGCAAGGCGAATTGAGTTAGCCCTCTCTTTAATGCTGCGACTCACCTTAATTAATCCGTCATCCCGGAGAAATCGCCGTATCTCTCCTGATATTTTCGGCACGGCATAGGTGGAAAACTCTGTTCCAAAGCTGGGATCATAGCCCTTTACAGCCTTTATAAGTCCCACGCTTCCCAGCTGAAAAAGATCGTCAGTGTCAACTCCCCTGCCCATAAAACGGCGCACAACGCTCCATATTAGCCCTGTGTTTTCGGAAACTATTCTGTCCATTGCCTCCCGGTCACCGTTTTTGGCAAGGGCTATGCAGGAGCTGAGTTGCCCCGTCATTTTACGCTTGCCCGCTTTTCAATTTTCCGCCGCATTGTAACGGTGGTACCGACATTTTCCTTTGAACGCACCCGTATGTAATCCATGAAGCTCTCCATAATGGTGAATCCCATTCCGCTTCTGTCGCTGCCTCCTGTTGTAAACAGTGGCTCCCTGGCTTTTTTAACGTCCTTTATGCCCCGTCCCTTGTCCTTTACAGTTATCTCCAGCTCATCACCCTCCAGTATCCTGCACCTGAGATATATCATACCGATACAGTCCGGGTATGCGTGGACGATACAGTTTGTCACCGCCTCGCTTACGGCAGTCTTTATGTCCCCCAGTTCGGACAATGTTGGGTCAAGCTGTGAGGCAAAGACCGAAACGACGCCCCTTGAAAGCCCCTCATTGGCGGAAAGGGACGGAAACTCCATCTTTAACACGTTCTTCTCTTTCATTTGTATTCACCACCTATTTTAATGCCGTAAATCCGATTATCCGCTCTATTCCCGACGCGTCCAGTACCCTCATGGGCTGCTGCTGGACATTTTCTATACACAGCCTTCCGCCCATGGCGCTTATCTGTCTGTAAGCTTTCAGTATTACCGCTATTCCGGAAGAATCCATAAAACCCAGGTTCTCTAAATCTATAACACAGTCCCTGGGTGTTTCCCTCTCTATAAGCTCCTCTATCCTTTTGACAGTTTCCCCTGCCTCATGGTGGTCAAGCTCCCCGTTTAAATAGATATATAGCTTGTTCTTTTTCTTTTGCCATGTGACCTTCATTTACCGCACCTATCTCTCTGCAAAAAAATGCTCATATGGAAATTATATCCATATGAGCATTCTATATTAACATAATTACATTTTCTGTCGCAGCCTGTCGCCGTAAGGATAATTATTTGAGATTAGCCAAGGTTTCCTCAAGATTTGAAATAAGGGCGCGGAGCTTCTCCGCCTTTTCCCTCTCGGCATTTACAACTGCCTCCGGTGCTCTTGAAACAAAGTTCTCGTTAGAAAGCTTCTTTTCCTGGGAGGCAAGGAATCCTCTATTCTTGCTAAGCTCCTTTTCAATACGCTCCCGCTCCTTGGCAAGGTCAACAAGCTCCGCCATAGGCATCATAAGCTTTGCTGACGGCGTAATAACAGTTACCATACCATCGGTATCATGTGAGCTGTCGAAGCTGTCCACCGCAACCTCACTGGCGCCGGCAAGGCGCATAATATAAATCTGGCTGTTTTTGAAAATCTCCTGTTTGTCGGTAAGGACAATAACCTTGGCCTTACGGCTAGGTGGAACGTTCATATCCGCCCTTCTTGAACGAAGCGCGCCAATAGCATCCATAACAATCTCGAAGTCGCGCTCCTGCTGTGTGAAGTCAAGTTTATCGTCATATTCAGGATAATTCTCTACAATAAGGGCTTCGCCGCTGTGAGGAATTGCATCGTAAATTTCCTCGGTGATAAATGGCATAAAGGGGTGAAGCAGCTTTAAAATCTCCGTAAGGACATAGAGTAGAACGTGCTGCGCATTTTCGTCGCCCTCGGACAGCCTGGGCTTTGAAAGCTCAATATACCAGTCGCAGAAGGTATCCCAGATAAAGTCATATATTTTCTGTGCGGCAACGCCAATTTCATAGCTGTCAATGTTCTCGTTGACCTCTTTTGCCAGTGTATTGAGCTTGCTGAGCACCCACTTGTCAGGAAGCTCCAGCTTATCCGGAAGCTTATTTTCAGTTATGGTGAGATTCATCATAACAAATCGTGAGGCGTTCCAAATCTTGTTGGCAAAATTTCTCATTGCCTCGCAGCGCTCAACATAAAAACGTGTGTCATTTCCCGGTGAGTTACCGGTAATAAGATTAAATCGGAGAGCGTCTGCGCCGTATTTTTCAATAATCTCAATGGGATCAACGCCATTTCCGGCAGATTTGCTCATTTTCTTTCCCTGGGGGTCGCGTACCAGTCCATGGAGAAGTACCGTACTGAAGGGCTTTTCCTTCATATGCTCCATGCCGGAGAAAATCATTCTAGCAACCCAGAAGAAGATAATGTCATATCCGGTTACAAGAACATCTGTTGGATAGAAGTAATCAAGATCCTCGGTCTTGTCCGGCCAGCCCAATGCGGAGAAGGGCCACAGTGCAGAGGAGAACCACGTATCAAGCACGTCAGGGTCTCTCTTAATATTCTTTGAGTGACAATGCTCACACTCTGTGGGATCCTCTCTTGAAACAGTAATGTGACCGCAATCCTGACAGTACCATGCAGGTATCTGATGACCCCACCAGAGCTGACGGGAAATACACCAGTCACGGACATTATTCATCCAGTTGAGATAGACTTTTGAAAATCTGTCCGGAACGAACTTAATCTCGCCGTCCTCAACCACACGGATAGCTTCCTTTGCCAAAGGAGCCATCTTAACAAACCACTGGTCAGACGCCACAGGCTCCACATCGGAGTGGCAGCGGTAGCAGGTGCCCACATTGTGGGAAAGATCCTCGACCTTTACAAGATAGCCCTGCTCCTCAAGGTCTTTAAGAATAGCGGCTCTTGCCTCATAACGATCCATACCGTTATACTTTCCGCCGTTTATAATCTTGCCCTCTCCGTCAATAACGAGAACCTGCTCAAGGTTGTGTCTCAGACCAACCTCAAAGTCATTAGGGTCGTGACATGGCGTCATCTTAACGCAGCCGGTACCAAACTCCATATCCACATAGTCGTCTGCAACTATTGGTATTTCTCTTCCTACAAGGGGAAGAATACAGGTCTTGCCTACAATATTGGTATAACGCTCATCATTGGGATTTACGGCAACGCCGGTATCACCCAGCATTGTCTCAGGACGGGTAGTGGCTACAACAACCTCTCCCGAACCATCGGAAAGAGGATAACGCAGGTGCCAGAGATGCCCCGGCTTTTCCACGTACTCAACCTCCGCGTCAGATAGGGCCGTTGTGCAATGAGGACACCAGTTTATTATTCTCTTGCCCCTATATATAAGACCCTTTTCATATAGTGAACAGAAAACCTCACGGACTGCCTTTGAGCAGCCCTCGTCCATGGTAAATCTCTGTCTGTCCCAGTCGCAGGAAGAACCTAAGGTTTTAAGCTGTGTCACGATTCTGTCGCCGTACTTGTTCTTCCAGTCCCAAACTCTTTCCAGAAATTTTTCTCTGCCCAGGTCAAACCTTGTCTTACCCTCCTGCTCACGAAGGATCTCCTCAACCTTAATCTGGGTTGCGATTCCGGCATGGTCATAGCCGGGCACCCAAAGAGCAGCATATCCCTTCATTCTCTTGTAACGGATAAGAATGTCCTGAATAGTCTCATCAAGAGCGTGACCAAGATGAAGCTGTCCCGTTACGTTTGGTGGTGGAATTACAATGGTAAAGGGCTTTTTCTTTGGATCGCGCTTGGCGTGAAAATATCCCTTCTCCATCCACATGTCGTATATTTTCTTTTCTACTGTTTTCGGGTCGTATATCTTCGGTAATTCTTCCATATTAACCTCCTTATCTTAATAAATAAACGAAATTATTCTCCCTGGAATTTGGACAAATTAAATCGCTTATAAAAAATAAAAGCGCCCCGAGAAAAATATCTCAGGGCGCGAAAACGCGTGGTACCACCTGAGTTTGCCGTAAAAATACAGCACACTCAACTGCTCTTTAACGGAAGCCTCCGCCGGGGACTACTTTGCTTCACCCCCAGTGCTCCGGGACGACCTTTCACCAGCGCCTCATAGGACCTCTCACCATATGGTCCCTCTCTGAAATCGGCTTTACCGGCTACTTCTTCCCTTCACAGCCTTTAAACTATTATACACAGGTTATCCTATCACACAATAAAGCAGCTTGTCAAGAGCTTATTTTACCCTAAAACCTTCTTCTTTACCGCTCCTTCCGGAATTTTCACATCGTTATCAACCTTGTCCGGCTGACGCTTTCTCTCAATCAAAAACACAAAAAGGCCACAAAGAGCAGAAACTGCGAAGATTGCCATTGCAGCAATATTTATTGTCTCAAACTCATAAACCGCAGCGCAGCTAAAGAACATAAGCACAGCCTCTATCATAAGCACAACAGCCAAAGCCGCAGAACATACGCCCAGCTTATATGACCTTGTATCAAACTGAAAATAGGTCATAAGCGGCGGCAGGCTTAACATATACGCAAGGGCAATAGTCTCCGCAAGAATAAAAAGGAAGCACACAAGAAATCCCATCAGAACAAGCGTATCTTTATACACCGGTGCTCCGGCTAAAAAAATTGCAACTGGAAATACGATAGCAAACAGCATTAAAACTGTCTCAACAATCTTTAATTTCCTTGCTTTTTCTTCGCTTTCAGCATATTTGATATAATATCCGGTGTAAATATCCTGATACTTTCCGTTAATGAGGAAACGGACGTACCCAGTCTTTCTCTTGATTCTCGGCGATGACCCTCCTACCGAATTTCTGGAAATAATATCGTAGGTATCCGTAGCCTTATCCTTAACGAGCAGCATAATATCCCACCCTGTCCATGACCAATTCATGTTTTCACTCCTTCCTTTAAACTATTCAGTCCATCTCTAACTATTATAATATTACCATTTTTTATCTAATGTGTCAAATTAATTTTGCGTGAATACAGCTTTATATAGGTAAATTGACTGTATTAGAATATTATTTTTCAAAAACAGCATATCAATTTAGTTAGTAAAATCGCTTCGACTCATAAAGAACGTCTCCCAGTTCAAGAAAGGTATTGATTTCCATGTTTTAGCGTGTATAGTTAATTTTTGTTCTCCCAATTCCATACTATGTTCCCAGAGTATGACCTAATTCAGATCCGTACACAAAAAGGGACAGATTTTAGAGCCCTAACGTGAGTTTTACTCCAATATGGCAGTCAACAGTTCTTCTAATTCTTCCAATGTGATATTATTTGTTTCAATGTCATAATTGATATTCTCGTGGGAGAACTCTACAATAAAAATATCCTGATAACCATAAATCATCACGGAAATACCGTTGATTTCAGATTGTTCTTTGTCATCACACTTGATAAAATAATCTCTCAAGGGTTCTTCAGCAGAACAAATTGCAATTCTTGCTTCTCCGCCATTTTCAGTTTGGTACTCAAAGACGTAATCATGCGGGACATATTCTATTCTTGCATCATTACTTGGAATATCCACAGAATAGAAAGACTTACTTACATAGGCGTCAGAGATTTTTGATATAAAATCGTCGTAGCTTATACCTGTTGCGGTTTCAAACTGTTTTAGCATAACCTCTCTCTCGATTTCAGAAAGCCTATCATAGTGAGAGAATTGCACATCCATATCTGTTGTCATAATATTTTCGACTTCATTTACATTAATCATATTTTCTTTCCCAGACTGCGCTATTTCGTTGTCAGCTTCTGGCTGTATAACGCTTGTCCCACTATGTTTTGCATACAGTACACCTGCAACAATGAGGAACAGACAAGCTGCCATAGCCCACCATTTAAACCATGCCGGTCTCTTAACCCCGCAGTACTCTCTTGCCTCTTTGACATACTTTTCATTAATGTCGCCGAGGACTTCATACAGTTTTTTTTTTTTTTTTTTTCAAAGCCCCTTTCTAAAAGGTAGTTATGCAGTTTCAGACGGAGACGGTTAAGCGTCATTGATACAGCTCCAGCTTTCATGCCATGTCGAGCTGAGATTTCCGAAATGCTGTCGGCATACCAGTATCGGCTGATAAAGATACTTCGTTTCTTCGCAGTAAGGGTCTCCAGAAAATCGTCAATGGCCTTGACTAGTGCTTTGCAGTCAACTTCCTGTTCAACATCGTCTTTACCAGATACCAGATCTGAAAGTTCCTCCAGAACCACGTTCAGCTCTCCACCGCCTCGTTTGTCTGCGGTATTGTATTTATACCGGTTAAACGATAGGTTTCGGACGATTTTTCCAAGGAATACAGACAGAATGCTTGGTCTGTGTGGTGGCATGGAGTTCCATGCGTTTAGGTATGTATCATTGACACATTCCTCAGTATCTTCTTTGTTACCCAATATGTTTTTGGCAATCGAGGCGCAGTAGGTTCCGTATTTGTCAGATGTAGCGGAAATTGCCCGCTCATCTCTATCCCAATATAGTTGGACTATCTTTGCATCGTCCATCAGTTTTCACCTCACTTTCATTTTTACTCTCCTACCTATATACACAACTTCTAAACTCAAATCTCACACATTTTTTAAACTTTTTTATAATCATGCCTGACTCGTGTCACGCCTGTTTTCAGGTTAACCATGCTGTTTGATAAAATTGACGGATTTTTAACCAAAAAGGAAAAAGAATGTTTAAAAATTGACACAATGAAATAAATATGTTAGACTCAGAGCGTAATAATTTTTATTCAGGAGAGGATATAATGCTCGTAAAAACGGAAAAGCGTGAATTTGGCAAAGTTAAAAAACTCTACAAAAGCGCGTTTCCGCCGGCTGAACGGAAACCATTTTTTATGATACGCCGAAAAATCAAAACCGGGTTAATGACTGCTTACTCCATTGTTACGGCAGGTGAATTTTCCGGGATTTTGATTACCGCTCAGAAAGATGACCTTGTGCTTTTAAACTATCTTGCCATATTACCTACAATTCGTGGCGGCGGAATAGGTTCAAAAGCTCTGGCTGACCTGTCGGTAAAGCTTCCGGGAAAAGGGATTTTTCTTGAGATTGAGGAGGTTTCGCAGTCCGCTTCAAATTATGGGGAGCGTCAACGCCGTAAGCATTTCTATCTTAAAAACGGTTTTACGGAAACAGGCGTTTCCGCAGACCTTTACGGTGTTCGTATGGAGGTCCTGTCGAATGGAATTTTAATCACTCCAGAAGAATATGAGAATTTTTACAAATCCGTGTTTGGCAGCAAAATAGCGAAACACATAAGGGCATGGAGGCAGGAGTGATTTATGATAAAATACGTATTTAAAACTCTAGTCAGATACGCACTTACACTGGTTGCCGCAACAGCGCTTATATACGTCATTACGGGCTTTGTCAAGTAAAGCCGCCCTTGACATTTTTTCCTTGATAGATTAAAATATTTTAACATTATTATAAGATTTAGGAGTCTTTTATATATGGCTAAGGATAAGAAGGTTGAACAGATAACCGATATGGATGTGGATTTTGCCCAGTGGTACACCGACGTATGCCGCAAGGCTGAGCTTGTTGAGTATTCCAGCGTAAAGGGCTTTACCATTCTCCGTCCCTATGGCTACGCCATATGGGAGAATATTCAGCACAATTTGGACAGCAGATTTAAGGCAACCGGTCACGAAAATGTTGCAATGCCGGTACTTATCCCTGAAAGCCTTCTTAAAAAAGAGGGTGAGCTTGTAAACGGCTTTGCCCCTGAGGTGGCATGGGTTACTCAGGGTGGCAGTGAGGAACTGGAGGAGCGTCTTGCTTTCCGTCCCACCAGTGAGACCATGTTCTGTGACCACTGGTCCAGCGTTCTTCAGAGTTATCGCCAGCTTCCAATGCTGTATAACCAGTGGTGCAGCGTAATCCGCTGGGAAAAAACTACCCGTCCTTTCCTCCGCTCCAGGGAATTCTGGTGGCAGGAAGGTCACACAATCCACGAAACCGCCGAGGAAGCCAAGGCGGAGACAGAGCAGCAGCTTAACTGCTATGCTGATTTCTGCGAGAATGATTTGGCAATCCCGGTTGTTAAGGGCAGAAAAACAGACAAGGAAAAATTTGCCGGCGCTGAAGCTACCTATACCATTGAAGCCATGATGAAGGACCACAAGGCTCTTCAATCCGGAACCTCCCATTACTTCGGCGACAAGTTCAGCCGCGCGTACGACGTCACCTTTACCGGCAGGGATAATAAACTTCAGTACCCATTCCAGTCATCCTGGGGTGTTTCTACCCGTCTTATAGGCGCGATTATTATGACTCACGGAGACAATAACGGTCTTGTGCTTCCACCGTCTATTGCACCGATTCAGGTTATTATTATTCCTGTTGCCATGCACAAGCCCGGCGTTACTGAAAAAGCACAGGAGGTCCTTGAAAGGGTAAAGGCTATGGGTATCCGTGTTAAGGGTGATTTCAGTGACAACACCCCCGGCTGGAAGTATGCCGAGTATGAAATGAAGGGTGTCCCCCTCCGTCTTGAGCTTGGTCCCCGTGATATTGAGGCAAATCAGTGCGTAATAGTACGCCGTGATAACGGTGAAAAGGTCACAGTCTCCCTTGATGAGCTTGAAACTAAAATCCCCGAGCTTCTTCAGGCTGTTCGTGACGGTCTTTATGAAAAGGCAAAGAATAACCTTGAGGAGCACACATATTTTGCCGAAACCATCGACGAGGTTAAGGACATTGTGAATAACCGTGGCGGCGGATTTATAAAAACTTTCTGGTGCGGCGATGTGGAGTGCGAGCTGGCGATGAAGGAAAAGGCAGGCGTATCAAGCCGCTGTATCCCGTTTGTTCAGGAAAATCGCACCGGTGTTTGCCCCATATGCGGAAAGCCGTCCAGTACAACTATTTTCTGGGGTCAGGCGTATTAAGCTTAATATTTACGGCGCAGAGTTTTCCTCTGCGCCTTTTTAAATCATTTGAAAGGAGGCGGTTTTATATACTTTGTTTATATTCTTCTCTGTGGAGACG
>CALWYM010000047.1 GCA_944385775.1 uncultured Oscillospiraceae bacterium
ATCATGACCGTCAGGAGTTTTATAAACACCTATCTTCTGCTTACGGCACTCGTCTGTTGCATAGGAACACCTGGGTGCAAAAGGACAACCTTCAGGAAGGTTTGTAGGATCTGGTGGAAGTCCATCAATCGGGTGCAGCCACTCCTCATCAACGTTCATATTGGGAATTGCGGCAAAAAGACCAATTGTATATGGATGAGAAGGATGATCAAATATCTGCTCCTTTGTACCATATTCAATTATTGATCCTGCATACATAACCGCAACTTCATCGCAATGAGTCGCAACAATACCCATATCATGGGTAATAAGTATCATCGACGTACCAAGCTGTTCACGAAGCTCACCTATGAGCTTAAGAACCTGCGCCTGAATTGTAACGTCAAGTGCGGTAGTAGGCTCATCAGCCAAAAGCAGCTCAGGATTGCATGCAAGAGCTATTGCAATGACGACACGCTGCTTCATTCCGCCGGAGAACTGATGTGGATATTCTGGATATCTTTCCTTCGGAATACCAACCATCTCAAGCATTTCCTCAGCATGGCGCTTATGATCTTCCCTCGATCCTTCAGAGTGAAGGGATACAACTTCTGTTATCTGATCGCCGACAGTCATAACAGGGTTAAGAGCTGTCATTGGATCCTGGAAAATCATAGAAATCTTTTTGCCACGAATCTCTCGCATCTGATGCTCACTAAGACCCAAAAGGTCAACACCATCGACACTAATCTTTCCACTTACTATCCTTGCACCTACGTCTGGCAAAATACGAAGTATTGACTTTGCAACAGTTGTCTTTCCTGCACCGGTCTCACCAACGAGACCTAGGGTCTTGCCCTTTTCAAGCTTTAGACTAACGCCGTTAACGGCTTTGGTAACAGACTCCTTGTTGAAGTACTCTACATAAAGGTCATCAATCTCAAGAAAGGGAACTTTTTTCTCTTCCATAATAACACGCTCCTTTCTTATCGTTTAAGCTTCGGGTCAAGTGCATCACGAAGACCATCGCCGAAGAGGTTAAGTGAAAGAACAGTAAGAGCAATTGCAATACCCGGGAAAAGAATCATATGAGGATACTCTCTGATATAAACACGAGCGTCTGAGAGCATTGCACCCCATTCAGGAGCCGGCGGCTGAACGCCAAGTCCAATAAAGCTCAAGCTAGAAGCTGTCATTATACGTGACGCAATACCCATGGATGCCTGAACAATCATCGGTGAGAATGAATTCGGGAGAATGTGCTGTGTAATAATTCTTGTTTTCGAGCAGTTAATAGCCTGAGCAGCCTCAACATACTCATTACCACGAACCTTCAAAATCTGTCCACGAAGCATACGAGCTTCACCAGGAATTCCGTTAATGGAAAGGGCCAGAATAGTATTAATATAGCCTGAACCAAGTACTGCTGACAAAACAATTGTAAGAAGCATTCCAGGAAGTGACTGAATAATATCAAGAGCTCGCATGATAATATTATCAACCCAGTCACCAAAATATCCCGCAATAGAACCCAATATAGTACCTAAAACAAGGGAAACCATAAGACTAAAAATACCCATTGTTATAGAATATCTTCCGCCATACAAAACACGGGATAAAATATCACGTCCAAGGTTATCCGTGCCAAATAAATGTTCAGCATTCGGTGTCTGACTTTTATTTCTCAAATCAATAGCCTGGTAATCATATGGGGCAATAATCGGAGCCATAAGGCAAATAACAAGCAAGACTACAAAAAGAATAATACCAAATGTCGCAAGCTTATTATAACTAAGCTGCTTTACAACACGACGAAATTCCGTGTCCTTTTTTATTTTTTCGGGATTCTTCGCCCTTTCGTATACAGTATCAGCCATTCCTGTTACCTCCTTTTCTTTTTGGTATACTGCGCTTTAATTCTTGGATCAACGGCAGCATAGAGTATATCAACAAGTACCATACCAAAGCTGAAGAAAGCGGCAATAAAGATTGAACCTGCCTGTACAACCGGGTAATCTCTGCTGTTTACTCCGTTTATAATGAATGAACCCATACCCGGTATAGAAAAAATAGTCTCGGTTATCATTGAACCTCCAACTATAAATCCAAACTGGGAACCTATAAGAGTAATAATAGGTATCATCGCATTCTTAAGAGCATGCTTCATTATAACATCAAACTCACTAACGCCTTTGGATCTAGCAGTAATAATATAGTCAGACCTTATAACCTCCAGCATACTGGAACGGGTCTGTCTGGCCTCTGTCGCAATACCTCCAACACATCCGGAAAGCGCCGGAAGAACATAATACTTAATTCCTCCGATACCCAAAGCAGGAAGCCAGCCAAGATTTACTGAGAATAAAAGTATTAAAAGTAATGCAAGCCAGAAGTTCGGTATTGAAACGCCAACAAGGGCAAGCAACATACAAATATTATCTCCTAGCCTGCCCTGCTTAATTGCCGCATATATTCCTAATGGAATACCAAACAGCGCAGAAAGCGCCATTGTGGCAAGCGACAGCTTCATTGTTCTAGGAAGCCTATCTTTTATACTTGTCCATATGTCTTGGTTAGTTGAATATGATGTTCCAAAATCAAAGTGAATGTATGTATCACTCAAAAATCTTCCAAGTCTAACAAAATACGGATCGTTGAGCCCCATTGTCTCACGAAGTAATTCCACATCTTCAGGAGTAGCAGTACCACTCAAAAGAATTTCTGCCGGATCACCCGGTACCAGATACATAAGAGTAAATACAACTATTGTTACGGCAACAATAATTGGAATAAGAAGTAAAATTCGTTTAATAAAATATCTAAGCATGTATTCATCTCCTACCTGAACGCCACTAAAATAAAAAACTATCAGTGACTAAAATAATTACTGCCTACATTTTGCCAATAATCCCTCTTTATCTTACCAGCAGATCCGTTAGACGAATCTGCTGGCATATGCGCTATTTTAAAATATGTACATTGCAGATTATTGCTTTGCGTAAAGAGTATTAGCAAGATCAAGAGGACCCATGCAGTTATAAACTGTCTTAACAACCTCTATATTCTTGTTAACAACAGTTACAGAGTGACTCAGATAAAGACCACGAATGTATGCATTCTCCCAGACATAATCCTGAACAGCAGTAATATTTTCCTGAGTGTAGTTAGCATTCTTCCAGGTATCGTGAATCATTTCAGTAAGGACTTCGTCCTTTCTTGCCATGCAGTCTCCCTTCGGATATGCATCACCGTCAAGGAACTGAGACCATACGTTTGCAATACCATTTCCGGAGCAGATAACAAACATATCGTAGTTATCTCCATCGTACCAAGAGGTTGCCCACAAAGCCGCATCAAGAGCCTTAAGTGTTATATTAATTCCAACAGCGGCACAATAACCCTGAATAACTTCTCCAAGGGTCTTATTAGTAGAGGAAACAAGGTACTCAAGTGCTTCGCCATTATAGTTAGACTTCTCAAGGCACTCCTTTGCATAGTCAATATCGTACGGGAAATAATCACGATCATTCCATGAAGGATCGTAGTTAGGACAGGTTCTACCAAGGAAATCATGAGGAGCCTCGGCAAAGCCATACTGAACACCATCAATAATTCCCTGAACGTCAATTGCATGGCAAATAGCACGACGAAGCCAAAGATCATTTGCAACTACAGGTCTATTCTGAGAACCAGTAAAGCAAAGGAAGAACTGCTCGTTAGAAGGAGCGGTGCAAGTGAAATAATTCTCGCTATCATCAACAAACTGCTGCGCAACGGCTGCATTAATACCAGGAATGGCATCAACGGTACCTGTCTGAAGGGCAATAACCATCTGGGAAGCCTCAGTAATATTGACGCAGTCAATGGTCTGAATAGTAGCATTGTAGTTCTCGTTTTCAGCTTCAGTACCAAATGCCCAATAGTCGTCTCTTCTCTCAAGTGTTCCTGAAGCCTGGGGAGTAAAAGCAGTTACCTTATACGGAGATGTAGATACAACACTAGATGCAAATCCGTCAGCACTTGCCTCAAAAGCCTTCTGAGCGCAAACATAAGTAGAAATCATGATAATCTCAGGAATATCCACCATATCCATCTTCATAACCATCTGAAGAGTGTAATCACCGGTCTGCGTAACTGACTCAATATTACCAAAGCAAGGCTTCTGGGGAGTTGCCATATAGGTCTCAATGAACCAAACTATATCAGCAGCAGTAATATGGTTTCCCTCAGAGTCAGTGATAAAATCCCAAATCTCCATATCCCAGGTCTTACCGTCTTCCTGGACGCTATAATCTTTGAGGCACTGTTTAATACGCTCTCCGCTTGGTGAAACATAAAGAAGTCTGTCATACAGCCATCTAATGTTATATCCGAACTGACCGGAAACAGCTCTAAATGGAGTCATTGAAGCAAAGCTTGCAATACCGGTAGAAACATTCATATGAGGAAGAACTGCAGTCTCTACCGTGTCAGTATTGTCTACCTCACCAGTTGCCTCTGTGGAGCCTGTACCTGCCGGAGTACCGTCGTTGGGAGTATTATCCGGGGTATCGTTCGTGTTTTCGCCGGTTTCTTTTGGACCGCATGAAACTAACACTGCTGACGCAGATGTCGCGGCTAATCCGATTCCTGCGTATTTAAGGAAATCACGCCTAGATAGATTGTTCATTTTTTCCTCCTAAAATTTAATTATTTATACTGAATGAATCAGTATATTTACACGTTTAAAACCTACATCGTATACAACAAATCTAAAAATCTAAATTTAACAAATAACCTTAATACTGAATATACGATAACTTTAAAAATGAATCTTTAAGCGCCGGATAAAGGGATTTGTAAATATTAAAAATTTCGGTATACTCATCAATATTTTCGCTTACAGGTTCCTGAATATCCTTAAACTTGACAACCGCACTGCAGGCTTCCGGAAGACTGGAATAAATTCCAGCTCCGACTGCTGCCATAAGAGCTGCGCCAAGAGCAGGTCCCTCCTTGTTAACAACAGTACTTATGTTACACCTGTAGTTATCAGCGAGCATCTGTCTCCAGAGCTTACTCGTACCGCCGCCGCCCAAGGCGATCATCTGTTCGGGATGTACACCCAACTCAGCAAAAATATCAAAACATTGCCTCTGAGAATAAACCACTCCTTCAAGGACCGCTCTAAGCAAATCAGCTTTTGTATGTATGCCTGACAGTCCAAAGAAAACTCCTCTTGCCTTTTCATCAAGAAGCGGGCTTCTCTCTCCCATTATATAGGGAAGATAAATAAGTTTATTGGCTCCTACGGGAACATTGGCAGCTATGGAATCAAGGTATGCGTATACGTCAATTCCCTTTTTTGCAGCCTCCGCTGCTTCCTCGTCACAGAAAGTATTCTTAAACCACTTAAGACTCAACCCTGCGGCCAGCGTGCAGCTCATAAGAGCATATTCTCCAGGAACTGCCGAACAGAAAGTATGTATGCGACCCATAGGATCAACAAGAGGCTCCTTTGATGAGGCATAAACTACACCAGAAGTTCCAAGAGTCGTAAATGCAAGTCCCTCAGTAACTACTCCTGAACCAACAGCTGCCGAAGCATTATCGCCACAGCCACAAACAACAGCTGTTCCCACTTTAAGTCCTGTCAGTTCTGCAGCTTTTGGTGTTATTTTTCCAACAACATCACAGCTGTTATAAACATTGGGTAAAAGACCTCTGTCAATCTTCAAAGCTGAGAGAATCTCATCGCTCCAATCTCTGGTCGTTATATCCAGAAGATTTGTCCCGGAAGCGTCGCCAGCATCAATCGCAAACTCGCCGGTAAGCATATACCTGACATAATCTTTGGGAAGCATCATCTTCTTACACCTAGCATAGTTCTCAGGTTCATTCTTCTTTACCCAAAGAATCTTGCCGGCTGTAAAACCTGTAAGGGCGGGATTTCCGCAAATTTCAATCAAGCGTTTCTTCCCTACCGCTTCCTCAATTTCCTTACACTCTTCGCCCGTTCTTCCATCACACCAAAGAATTGCAGGTCTTATTACATTACCATCCTGGTCAACCATAACAAGCCAATGCATTTGACCGGAGAATCCAACTCCAACTATATCATCGGCTGAAACTCCGCTTTTTTTAATGGTAGCAGAAATGGTACTTACCGCCGCATCCCACCAGTCTGAGGGGCGCTGCTCCGCCCAGCCGTTCCTTGGCTGCAAAAGCTCATAATCATAGCTTGCGTCAGCGATAAGTCTACCGCACTCGTCAAACATCGCAGTTTTAGTGCTGGATGTTCCCAAATCAACTCCCAGTACGTATCTCATACATGTCCCCTCACAATCTGATGGAATAAAATTAAGTATTACTCAAAAAGAATGCTGTTAACTATACTCTCAAGATATTCCTGTCTGCCGGAACCTGGGCTCTGAGGCTTCTTAAGCTGTGCAGCATACTCAGCAAGCTCTACAAGAGAAGTGGTGCCTTCTCTTACCTTCTTACCAATTCCAGACTCAAATCCGGAGTAACGCTCCTTAACGAAAGCATCAACTCTGCCATCCTCGATAATCTGTGCAGCCTTCTTAAGACCAAGGGCAAAGCTATCCATACCAAGAATATAACCGTAGAACATATCCTCAGGGGTGTTACTCGGGCGTCTGTTCTTTGCGTCAAAGTTAAATCCTCCGGTAATTCCGCCAGCCTTAAGCACTTCATACATGCACATGGTAGTATCATAAATATTAAACGGGAACTCATCTGTATCCCAGCCAAGGAGCATATCGCCCTGGTTAGCATCAATGGAACCAAGCATACCGTTAATAGCACTGATTCGAAGATCATGCTGGAAGGTATGACCTGCAAGCGTTGCGTGGTTAGCCTCTATGTTAAGCTTAAAGTCCTTATCAAGACCGTACTGTCTGAGGAAACCTATCGCAGTAGCTGCGTCAAAGTCATACTGATGCTTCATAGGCTCCTTCGGCTTCGGCTCTATGTAGAAATCTCCGGTAAAGCCAATGCTTCTACCGTACTCAACAGCCATTTTCATAAGAGAAGCAATGTTCTCCTGCTCAAATTTTACATCAGTGTTGAGAAGAGTCTCATAACCCTCTCTGCCGCCCCAGAATACATAGCCCCTACCACCAAGCTTAACGGTAATATCAAGAGCCTTCTTTACCTGAGCCGCCGCAAAAGCGTATACATCGGGAGAGTTTGTGCTTCCGGCACCGTTCATATAGCGAGGATTACCAAACATATTTGCGGTACCCCACAGGCACTTAATATTTGTGCCCTTCATCTTTTCAAGGATATAATCGGACAGTTCATCAAGCCTTCTATTTGTCTCGTTAATATCATCAGCCTCAGGAACAAGGTCAATATCATGGAAGCAGAAATATTCAATTCCGAGCTTCTTCATAAATTCAAAACCAACATCAACCTTCGCCTTTGCGTGCTCCATCGTGCCAACAATCTGACCAAAGCTCTTGTCAGCGCTTCCGCTACCAAACATATCAACACCATTCGCGCCAAGATTATGCCACCATGCCATTGCAAAAGGAAGGTGTTCCTTCATCTTCTTGCCCATCACAACTTCATCGGCATTATAGTACTTAAAGGCCATAGGATTTGTACTCTTCGGACCTTCATATTTTACCTGTTCTATACCTTTAAAAAAGTCGCTCATAAATCAGAACCTCCTTGTAAGAATCGTGCTCGTGCACAAAATTTCTTTATGTTTACTATACTCTCATCTTCACTAAAATGTCAACATAAAACACTTTAAATTTGGTATTTTTGTCTATATGCACATTATTGAATATTTAATTTATTGCACATTGACGATGAAATTAGCAGTTTATTCTTTTTGAGGTAATTTGCTCGTGCACTTTAAATTTCCCATTTAATTACACAATAAGACAATTATTTCTTTTTTATTAAAGCCTCACGGATTTTTTCAATAATCCCCTCAGGAGACAGACCGTACTCCTCAAGAACAAGCGGTGCTTTGCCGCTCCTTCCAAACATGTCCTGTACGCCGCATTTAACAACAGGTACAGGGTAATTTTCCGATAAATACTCACTTACAGCAGATCCAAGCCCGCCAATAACACTGTGTTCCTCTGCAGTGACTATTGCACCGGTTTCACGGGCTGCCTTCAATGTAATTTCCCTATCCAGAGGTTTTATTGTGTGCATATCTATAACACGAACACTAATACCCTCTTTTGACATGGTCTCGGAAGCCTGAAGCGCCATCTGAACCATTAGTCCGGTTGCAATTACAGTGACATCAGAGCCTTGGCGAAGCTGCACACCTTTGTCAAGCTCAAATGTATATCCCTCTATTGAATCAGTTACAGTGTCAACCGCTAACCTTCCAAGTCTCAAATAGGCAGGACCTTCGTATTCCACCAATGCTCGAACAGCCTGACGCATTTCGTTTCCGTCACATGGGCAAATAACCTTCATGCCGGGAATAACTCTCATAAGCGCAAAATCCTCACAGCACTGATGAGTAGCACCGTCTTCTCCCACAGACAGTCCACCATGAGAACCGACTATTTTAACATTCAGATGAGGATATCCAACACTGTTTCGCACCTGCTCCCAGCTTCTCCCCGCAGAAAACATTGCAAAAGAATTGGCAAATGGTTTTAACCCGCATGTTGCCATGCCTGCTGAAATGCCTATCATATTGTTCTCTGCGATTCCAATATCAAAAAACCTGTCAGGATAGGCTTTGGCAAAGCTGCCGGTCATTGTTGCGCCTGATAAATCCGCATCCAGCACAACAAGCTCAGGGTATTGCTCCGCTATATTCACAAGCTCCTGTCCGTACGCCGCTCTGGTCGCAATCTTCTCACCCATTGACTTTCTCCTCCAATCTGCTAATGCTATCCTCTAACTCTATAATAGCCTTTTCATAAAGCTCAGCATCCGGAACCTTACCGTGCCAATTAAAATTATTTTCCATGTAGGAAACGCCTTTTCCCTTAATAGTATCCAAAAGCACGCAGGATGGCATTCCCTTTGTATGGCGCGCATAAGTAAGACCCTTTTCTATCTCTGAAAAGCTGTGCCCGTCCACGCGAGTTACGTTCCAATTAAAGGAATTAAACTTCATATCTAACGGCTCTGAGGGCATTACCTGATGTGTAGGTCCGTCAAGCTGAAGCTTATTAACATCAACCAGCAGGCAGAGATTATCAAGTCTGTACTTCGCTGCAGACATAGCAGCCTCCCAAATCTGACCTTCGTCAATTTCACCATCACCGCATAGTGCATATACACGGTATGATTTTCCCATAAGTTTTCCTGCCATTGCCATTCCGACAGCAGCAGACAGTCCCTGTCCCAACGAACCGGTTGACATATCAACTCCGGGAACGTGGCGCATATCGGGATGTCCCGAATAATGCCCCTTAATTGAGCGGAAAAGCTTTAAATCCTCTATCGGGAAATAACCTCTCATCGCGAGAACAGAATAAAGCGCAGGCGTGCAATGACCTTTCGACAAAACAAACCTGTCCCTATTTTCGTCAGACGGATTTTGCGGATCGATATTCATCTCTTTAAAATAAAGCTCTACCAGTGCATCCATGCATGACAATGAACCGCCAATATGTCCGGAGGCAGCGTTGTAAACGGTTTCCATAGCCAATTTTCTTCCCTTTGCTGCCAGCAGTTCAAGAGATGTCTCACTCATATTCTTCATCGTTTCTTCCTTCCTTATCTGACATATAGTTATTTTGCGAGGGCTTTATATCATTGAATAAAGCCCTCGCAAATCATTAAACCAAGATATTACATATAAAGTAGCAGCTTGAAATTACCAGAGCTGGCTGGAAGCTTCCTTAGCAGAAGCAAATGGTCCAGGAATTACCTCAAGACCACGATGCTCACCAAGATAGTCAACATCAAATGTAATGGCGCTTCCGTCAGGATTCTCAAATCTCTGCTCAGGCTCAAACGCCTTGCCGAGTACATCACTGGTAATGGTATAGCCAGTGAAATCCTTAAGGAACTCATATACGTTAGTCTTGATGGAATACTTTCCGTCCATCTCAACAAGCTCAACAGTAACCTCGTTGTCAGTATCAACAAGATTATTTTTCTCGTTCTTGCAAGCCTTAGCGCCATTAAAGTACGCATTACCGTCAACCCATACAGGCAGCTTTGCAAAATGCTGAGGCATAAGCTTTCTCATATCGGCAGGCTTGTCCATCTCAAACTTTGCAATCCACTCATCATAGGTTGGATAATCGTCAAAGACACTGGTACCAACTGTCTGGTTATCAGATACGGCAAAGCCCATATCCTCACCGGACTTAACCTCAGTAACAGGAGTGGTCTGAATGAAGATGTTGTTGTAAACTCTGTCATCACCGTGGAGAATTGTCATAAAGCCCGCAACCTCGGTACGATGACGAATATGATAAGGAGTATAACGCTCCTGAGGAATACCATTGACCATCATAGCGGTACCACTGCCAACAGCGGTGAACGGACCGCAAATAAGGTTGTGAACAGCGGCCACGCCCTCAGTTGCCCAACGAATAGCATTCTTGGACAGCATGACATTGTTATCAACGAGCGTTGGACCATGACCAACTTCAATAAAGACGTCCTGACCCTTGGAGCTTCCCGCCACCTTGGAGGTATCAATGCATGCAGGAGGATTATTGTCATGCATAAGGTTCTGGGTAACACGAGCACCCTGAGCCTGCCAGTCAAGCCATACACCCATGGTATTATGATGGATATGGTTACGGCGAATAGTAACATCGATAGCAGCATGGAACTTAATGCCGGCAATCTCAGCGCCGCCAACCTGCTTCATATTATTCATATGATGGATATTGTTATCCTCAACAATGCTGAATACGCAGCCCATACGACCAACAATACCGGTCTGCTCGCAATGATGAATATTGCAGCGCCTTACGATATGGCTTCCGACTTTCTCCTTAAGCCAACCATGATACTGTCCACGGCAAACAGCGTCTCTCTCCATCTGAGTCGGGCTCTTGACGTACTTATTGGTGAAGTAATGATCGTTCTCCTCATCGTAGTACTTTCCAAGAGAAATACCACAGCAAGCACAGTTGCTGACTTCGCAATCCTCAATAATCCAGCCCTTGGACCAATGGGGACCAATAGCGCCGTCCTGATACGCAGCAGGAGGAGCCCATGTTGTAGCAGCCTTTGTGATTGTGAATCCACTAACAGTTATGTATCCAACACCTGTCTCTGAAGGCATAAAGCAATTACGACGAACATTAATCTCTACGTTCTCCTCATTGGGGTTTGCGCCCTGGAAGTTTGCATAGATAACAGTTTCGTCTCCATCCTGCTCGCTATACCACTTGTATACAGAGAATTCAGGATCCCAGGAAGGTGCATAGACCTCACCCTTCAAGCATTCATCAAGGGTCTCAGTCTCATACATATGACGATCATTAAGGTATACAGCGCCGGTGTGAACAACGACAGTTCCGAAATACCAGTCACCATAAATACGGGTGGTGTATGGATTATAGCTGCCAAACACACTATTGTTAACACGGCATACCCAGGTTGTACCCTCATACGGCTTCCATGTTTTGACCTCTTCGCCACCGGTAATAACCGCTCCGAGAGGAACCTCACTTCTATATGTTATGCGAGCGTCCTCTGTACCGGCATACCGCGGGTTAACATACTCACGATAAATTCCGGGAGCCACCACAACCTCGTCACCAGGACGAGCAACCTGTGCAGCATCATTTATGCGCTTGAAGGGTGATTCTTTGCTACCGTTTCCGTCTTTGGGAGCTTGGCAATTAACATAGATTGTCATACTTCATACCTTCCTTTTCTAATTTTTGTGCATATAGAACTCATCAATTTAGTTTACGTGCTCATGCACTATGGTTTAAGTATAGTCAATCTTGTATCAAATGTCAATGGAATTAAATATTTTTGACAATTTAACGTTTTTTAAATAGGTATATTTCGTGCACGTGAACAAATACAGGTAAATACTATAAAAAAATAGCTTGCAACAGAATTGCAAGCTATTTTTAAGCCAAATATGTAATATATTTAATTTGCCCAAAAAGATTTCTCTCAAAGGCTTTCATCTACAAGAATTTCTATATTCGTATAATAAAATTCCTTTTCCGGCTTAATCTCAAGGCATATTTTATTGAAGAGAATATCAAGCGGCTTAGATCCCTGGTAGACAGGTTGCTGACAGATTGCCGCAGAAATAAGACCATTTTTAAGCATATGCTCAACCTGAGGTAGACAGTCATAGCAAATGACCTTAGGTCTATCCTGCTCTGGCAGCATCTCCACAGCCCTGCAAGCGCCAAAAGTACCGGCAGCAGCCAGGAAAATGGCGTCAACTTGTGGATTATTTTTATTTGTAAGAAGCTCTCTTACAAGAGAAAACGTCAGAAAATCATCATCATTATTTTCAACAACATTTGTAAGCTTGATATTATACCCATGCTGTGCAATATATGAACGAAACCCGTTTAATCTCATGGTGTGGCATAGAATATTTCTTGAACCAAGAAAAGCTGCCACATTAGCTGTTCCCCCGGTTACCATGCTCATAAGACTTCCAGCAACCTTGCCGGACTTTTCATAATCGCTGCCAACATAGGCAATCCTTTTTGACTCTGGAATATCTGTATTTGCAGTGACAACAGGTATTCCAATATTGCTGAGTTCATCAATTTTACTGACAATTTCAGGAGTATTAAAGCCGCAAAAGGCGAGTCCACTCACTCCTGCTTTTACAAGCTCATCCATAAGCTGAATCTGGTAGGTGACATCATTATAATCTCCATATCTGACCAGCACTTCAACGCCATACTCAGCAAGATCGCTTATTTTCTGATTAATTCCTTCCTCCACTTGAGCGAAAAAAGGGTTTTTACTGGGCGGAAACAACACATATCCCAATTTAACTTCCTTTTTTCTAATTGAAAGTGAACGTGCCACCTTGTTCGGAACATACCCCAATGACTGAGCAATCTCGCATATTCTGTCTGCCGTTTCCTTATTAACTCCCCCTCGATTATTTAAAACGCGGTCAACTGTTCCTCTGGATACCCCCGCAAGTGCTGCAATCTGCTTTATTGTAGCCATTTCTTTTCCCTTCCCCATTAAATAGACGCGATTACCACATCAAAAAATGTATTATCTGGCAGAATATTCAAAAATCAAGTTAAGTAAAACCTATATACTCCTAAAAATAATGAACATTTTTTTCATTATAACTCTGCCTTTATATTTTGTAAATCAGTTTTCTTATTTTTTATTTAAAATAAGAAGGTTTTTTTATATCGTGCATGTACACTATTTGAAAAATCAAAGAAATTTGCTACATATTTTGTATAGAAATATAACATAGTATAGGTATTAACTTATATAGCTATGGTGTTTTATGATAAAAAGTAAATACCCACACTATTTTAAACAGTGTGGGTATTTACTTATTTAAGATCTATTTTCCAGTTCCAATTAAAACTATTTGCTGTAATATTTTTCATACTGTGAACAAGCGTTTCAGAATACACAATTCCGTCCGCAGTTACAACATTCAGGCGAGTTCCGTTATTCTCATAGGAAATCACCGCAAGCCTTTCCCCATCCCATGCAAAATCAAGTAAATCATTAGCCATTTTCTCTGATAACTCCACTTTTATTTTTAGATCATACCGGCCGTCATTCTCCGTAAAATAGATCATATATCCGTCTACAAAGTAAAGTACATTATTTGTTTCTGATTTTCCGATGGGGAAATAATTATCATCACCGCTTATAGGACACATTTCAAATCTGTCTTTCAGAGAAAAATCCTCTGAATCATACATATATGCTATCCACTGACTATCTTCTTTTGTCAACACATGGATCGTCTTCTTGTCTGGGGAAAGAAAAAATGTCTCAAAACTAACAGCTTCCGGGTCAAGCTCAAGAACAGTGTATGGCATTTTTTCATATACCTTGTTATTATCAGAATCCCTTGAAGATGGCATATAATATATGCCGTATCCAAAAGGCAGTGCCAGCATTTCCTCTTGTGTAAGCCCTATCACGGAAAAGTATATTCCCTGTTCCGTCTCAAGTATAGGTATGGTTATACCAGTACTAGGCAATCCAAATTCAAAGCGTGTTATTTCTCCCTTATCATTCTTATTAATTTTCAAGTTAACTTCCCTGTCTGACAAAACCGGTATCTGAAGAAATTTATAAATATTCTTTTCAAAACCTTCGTGGTCCATAAGCGCACCCAGTGGGTAATAATCGTAATAATCCTTCAGATTTAAAGTAACCTCATAAAAGCTGCCATTCGGGACAGAGGGAAGTATTTCATTTACCATAGACCCAAAACCTCCCAGACTGTCTATAAGCTCACCACCTGCGCTAATAGAATAACCGCTCCAAATTCCGTCTATGCCATCGCTATAATAAGTAAAGTACTCAAATGGAGCATTCCGGTCGGGTTTTAAATTAAACTTGCTTGACTGTTTGCTTTCATCATAGGGATAATACACAGTATCCCAACCGATCTCGCTCGCATAAATCACAGACGCATTAATTTCTATACCCTCAGCAAAGGATTTATTCCCATTAGAGTCGGTTCTTTCTATATAAACATTGTTTTCTATGCCTCTTAAACCTGTGTAAATGACTGTCAAAGCACCTGTCAGCGCAAAACAAATTAGGAAAGTGAAAATCACAGTCTTTTTCAAGTATTATCACCCCCCTTTGAGAAATCAATAGCCTTTTTAACTCTGTCCGGTTGATAACCTAATGTTTTCTTTATAACATCAATAAGCGTTTCCCCATTTTCCTCCAGCTCATCTGTTGTGAAATCACCAGCAATACGACCTTTGTGAAGAAGCACCGCCCGTGAGATGAAGTTCTCTACCTCCTCTATAAGGTGAGTAGAAAGCACTAATGTCTCCCTATCCTCTAAAATTCCAAGAAGAACTTTATAAAAATCTTCCCTGTTAAATATGTCATTGCCAACAAATGGTTCGTCCATAAATATATATTCCGCTCCCTGGCACAAGGATAAAATCACTTCAAACTGATTTTTCTGTCCCGTTGAGAAAGATGAAATATTCTTGTGCATAGGAAGGCTAAAAAAGTCCATAAGAGTAGAAAATCTGTCATTTCTGAAATTGATAAAATGTTCTCTGTAAAAATCACGGTGTGAAGCGGCTGAAATATTTGGAAAAAACGAGTGTTCACCGGTGGCAAAGGAAAGACGGTGGATATTCTTTCTTGAAACCTTCTCTCCGTCCAACATTACTGTGCCTCTGCTTGGTATAAGTCCCAAAACGCTTTTCATAAGGGTTGTCTTGCCCGCTCCGTTTTCTCCAAAAAGTCCTACAATCTCTCCCTTACCGATGGTAAGGTTTATTTTTGTAATTGCCTCTCTTCCTCCGTATCTTTTAGTTAAATCAATAATTTCCAGCATATTATCTAAACCCCCATATTAAACCGTTTATATACTGCCCATGAAGCGTATGCGGAAAAAGCTCAGCGGGCAAGCACTTTGCGTAAACTAGATAGTAGATTATGGACAGTATTATTATCTGAACCACCGTTAAAAGTATCCCTGCTGCGGGAATAAACAAACATCTTATGTGCATTTCCCAAGGATTAGAAATTCTCTTATATGTGTATATGGGCTTCGAGTCTCCCATTCGATAGCTAATCATATAATTTGCCAACGCTATTCCCAGAAAAAAGAGCAGCGAAAGTATACCCATTATAAAACAGCTTTCAGTGAGGTCCCGAAGATATACCTCTTGGATATAGTTATACTTCTCAAATCTTGTAACCATCTCATTAAACCTTGCGGCATAGGTAACTCCGCCGTGAATTGGTATTAAAAGTGTTATAAGAAAAAAGGACAAACTATTTGTAAAGTTTCCGCCCACAGGAACAAGATAATCCGTTTTAAGCTTCATCTTCGTCACCCCGCCATAACTTATACATGACATTCAAGACAGCACCAACTCCTATCAAAACAAGAAGCATCAATGTTCCAAAGCCTATATTTGTGCTTGTTTTGATTACTACATATGCTGTGGAAAAAACCGCAAAAACCATCGCCGGCTTTTTTCCTCTCCGCAATAACCATGAGCTATATGCTGTATAAAGCCCCAGAGAGACCATCAGAATAGCTGCATCGGTGTAAATGTACGTATCAGCAAGCGGCATAAAGAAGTGAAAAAAATTCCCCGTATATAACTCAACCGTCAAAATCTGTTCGTTTGGCACAAGATAAGGCTGATTTGCCTCATAGTATCTTAATAGAAGCGTTATGTTTAACCCCTGAACAAGGTACAGAATCAAAAGACCCAGCACATAGTAAACTCCCCACAAAAATGTAACTGCTCCCTCTGAAATACGAAGTCTTTTAAGGGTATTCAGCTGCATAGATCGGCTCCCATTCATCATTGCCAGAAGTACAAAAATCGCTGCGGCAACAATAAAAATAAGAGAAATCCATTTTTCCAGCTCTCCTGTTCCTAGAAGCGTATATTGTTCATAGCTTACGGATTGACTTGCTGTCTCTGCCAAAGTCCTTTTTAAACTCAAAATACCGGCCGCCCATTGAGATACCGTCATTAAAACTACTATTGCCAAAAGCTTATAAAACATTACTCGAGAGCACACTTCAAACACGGATATATATTTTTTCATCTGCCCTATCTCCTTTCCCATAATTTCTCAAAAAGCTCCATAGCCTCAGCTTTTGTAAGTCCGACTTTCTTCAGAGCGGTAACAGAGCTTAAAAGCTCACTCTCAGCAAGCTCCGCCTTTAAAGCCTCCATTAATTCCGGACTAACAGTAACATAGCTTTTTGCTCCTGCATGGGAATTTATAATTCCCTCGTCCTCAAGTATTCTGTACGCTTTCTGAATTGTATTTGGATTTATCCCAAGCAGCGCGGAGAGCACCCTCCTGCTGGGAAGCTCATCGCCGTTTTCTGTTCTGCCAGCCGCAATCTCTGATTTAATATGACGCACAATCTGAACATAAATTGGTCCTGCTCCGTCTGTTGGCTTAAAACTATCAAAGGATACCACTCTGTCACCTCACTTTCACTGTGTTATGCGAGTAATACAGTTCTCTAACTGTATTATATCAGTAGTACGGTTGTCTGTCAATAGGAATTAATATACAATAAAATCCCTGTGCGCCGTAAAGCGTACAGGGATTTTGGGTAATTCTTTTTTTAGTCAATTCCGCAGCCGTTTGCTGATGTGGAGATAAGCTGCTCATAGTCTCTGATACAGACCACATAATCGGGCTTATACATCTCTATATATTGCCCCAGAGTCATCTCGGTGTAGTGGCGAAAATCAAGTGAACGCATTTCACCAAAGCTGTAATACGCAATTGATTCAAACGCATTTGTAAAGCTGTCGCCATAGATTAATATTTTCGGAAGCTCCTCCCTTCCAGTATCGATAACAGTTTCCCCGATGTCTCCTCCCATATAAAGGGAATACAAAACTCCCTCATACTGGTTTGACGGCATTGAATATACCGTGGGCGCTACCTGCTTTCCGTTATCGTATCTAGAAAAAGGTATCTCAACCTTTGGAGTTAGAATATCAATCGTATCATAAACATCACTTATGTCAAAAAGCTTTCGTGAACGTGAACCTACATAGTGGTTAGGCAATGGAGTTATCGTAAATTCATCTTCCGTGAGAATATGAACCCTCTCAGTCTCATTTATCTTCTCCATAACGGCAAGATACGTAAGGTATGCTCCATAGATACTATAATGATTGTCAACAGTGGAATTTACAGTATTCCGGATTTCTGCGTCTGTCAGGGTATCGTACATATCCACTACCGTAACTCCGGATCCCTCCAGAGCGTTATAAAGAGCCTCTCTTGAAGCTTCTGTATATTCCCTGCGGCTGTTCAAATACCACGGATACCTGCTTTCATATGAAACGTACTGGCACGGAACTGTAACATACATAAACTTTCCGCCATAGCTTTCCGTCAGGTCTGTAATCTCAGAAAGATTTTCCGCCATAGACTGACTTTGAGACTCTATTGTCTCCATATTTATTGTTTCATAAGGGTTAAATGGCAACAGCACGTCAGGCAAAACCACAACATCATTGACAACAGGGCAATTAAGAAGCTTTATATTGATAAAAAGTTTATAGGCAGTTTTAAGCTTGAGAAGGGTTGTTCGCCCTGCACCGTTATCGGTAAGAAACTTTTCCATTGTGGTAAAGTAGCTTCCGTCCAGTAATGAATCCTTTTCCATCTCGGGCATATTTTGAAGACTGCGGTTTTCAAAATATGAAAATCCCCCCTGAGGCGTTGCCAGGGTTATAATAACTACCGCAGCAATAAAAAGCCCTGCAAAAGCTATAAACATTATCTCTGAAATTCTTTTACCTTTCACACTATCGCCTCCCTAGAACTGAAAATAGATGAAAGCCCTAAAGCTTCCGGTCACTAGTTCCACATAGGAAACAGCAAGCAGCAGTAAAGCAAAAGCCTTTGGCAGCCAGCAAAGAGCAAACCTCGACGCCTTAGTATCACACTCGATAAGATATTTCTCAAGCTTTTCCTTAATAGGAAGAGAAGCAATAATAGATATTACGATTACAGGAAGGTACAGTCTCAAGTAATAAATGGCTTCGTTTGATAAAAATTCACCGTTACCAAAGCCAAACATTGCTCCTATATAGCCCACAGCGCTTGACAGATTTTCAGAACGGAAAAGAACCCATCCAAGCATTACGCCAACCATTGTATAAATGTGCGTCAAAAAGCCGGGAAGCTTATTAAGTATATTTTTAAGTAAGAATTTCTCGATTATAAGAAGCAAAAGAAACCAAAGCCCCCAAAGCACAAAGGTAAAGTTGGCACCGTGCCAAAGTCCGGTAAGGCTCCATACCACAGCCAGGTTAAGGATATTCCGTCCCCGGGAACAGCGGCTACCGCCCATCGGGAAATAGACATAATCTCTGAACCAGCTTGAAAGAGTTATATGCCATCTTCTCCAAAATTCCGTTACAGATTTGGATACGTATGGATAATTAAAGTTCTCAGGAAACTTAAACCCAAACATCTTGGCAATTCCGATAGCCATATCGGAATATGAGGAAAAATCCAGGTAAATCTGAAGCGTATAGGCGATAATTCCCAGCCATGCCAGGGAAACGCTCAGCTCCCCCGCACTTTTAGAAAACACTGCATTTGCCAGATCCTCCATCGGATTTGTAAGTATCATTTTCTTTCCGAGACCTATGAGGAAGCGCACAAGTCCAGCAGAAAATCCATCAAGACTTTCCCTCTTTGCATCCAGGCTTTCTGAAACCATATTATACCTGACTATTGGTCCGCTCATAAGCTGAGGGAAAAAGGAAAGGTACAGCCCCGCGTCAATTAAATTCTTTTGAGGCTTTGAAACTCCCTTATATACATCGACCACATAGCTTATTCCCTGGAACGTAAAAAAGGAAATTCCAATAGGCAATGCTATTTTATGCACCGCAAGACCTAACCCAAGGCAATTTAATGTGGATACAAAAAATCCGACGTATTTAAAATATCCTAAAAGAAACACATTAAAAAGAATATCAAAGATAAGCCACATTTTTCTGTGCTTACTCCTTGATACAGCCAATCCGCCGGCATAGTTTATCACAATTGAAACCGCCAGCAAAACAACAAAACGTACTCCGCCCAAAGCATAGAAAACAAATCCTGCTCCAAACAAAACAAAGTTGCGTGTTTTTCTCATCACTGAGGGAACAGCGTAATAGACCGCAAGCACTGCCGGCAGAAAAAACGCCAACACAGTTATGCTTGAAAACGCCATAGATTGCACTCCCTTCAGATTTTTTATTACTTAAAAGCCGGCACCATGACCGTAGCCTCATAAACAGTATCAGTAGAGGCTATATTAAACACATAAACAGGCTGATAGAAGCCCTTTGAGTCAGTCACATAATCAAGCTGACAGGAGCGAACTTCCACTCGTTCTGGTTCATAGTGTTCAAAAGCATAGTTGCCCGTAAAATAGCCGTTCATAAGCAAATCGCAGGCTTCACTTTGGGAAATAATATCCTCATTTTTATAAAATTCAAATTCAACTATTCCGTTTTCTATTTCCGACACTTTACCGTCAGCGCCAAGGCGGCATCGCAGCTGACCGTCAATCATGGAATTATCCTCTATCAGGCGGTCAACGTCAAAGGAATACCAGCCATTCTCATCTTCCGAAAACTGAGCGTTTTCCGGAATCTTAATACCGTATCCATAAAGTATTTCTCTCAGATTTGATTCATCAGTCGAAGCCCACTGAGTTGACCAGTTTGTAGATCTGCGTGATGCCTTATATTCATAGCTTCCGTCATCGTGATAATAATATAAAAAGTCGCCGGTACCGTGATTTGCAAAGTAGGTTTCCTTGTCATAATAGTAAATGTCCTCAAGTTCCACGCCTATCTTGTCAAAAAACTCATGTCCAAAAGCCTCTGCTCTTTCTTTTGAATATGGCGTTGTCCTAAATACCGGCACATTTGTCTGTGCGTCATCTATGGAACAAAGAACATCCCAGGTTACACCTTCAGTATTAATCGTAAAAGCCGGTGCGGAGCCTATATTTCCATATTCCTTAAGATTATACACTCCAAAAAATCCGGCAAGCGTCAGTACAAAAGCAGCAGGAGTCAAAAAGTAAAGGAAAATAGCTTTCTTCCCCTGTTTCTTGAAAGCAGAAGATATGCCCATCACAACACAGTACCCCAATGCCGTGCCAAGGGTATTGCAGAAAAGGTCGTCCACATCACATATACCACGCCTTAGGATAAGCTGCAATACCTCTATGCCAATGGATACAGCAAATCCCGCACCGACAGTAAGATACCATTTCCTAAACCTTTGAAACACCAATGGCAGTAAAACTCCCATTGGCGCAAACATAAATACATTTAAAATAACGTTGAGCCAAAGCTTAAGGGCTGCTCCGTTCCACGCTTCCCTCCACGCCCTAAAAAGGTGAAGGTTAATTTCAATACCCCCTGAAAAACGATACAGCGTAAGGAAAAATAGGGCTGCGATATACGCCACCAGACCCCCGCCTAAAATCGCTCTGATCCAGGGAAATTTCCTCTCATTTTTATACTTAATCTTAAAAACGCAAAACAATGCCAGAATTAAAACCGCAAAAGCCAAAATGGCATATATTCCAACGGAAAAAGCTCTCGAAAGCAAATACAGCACATAGCCTACAAAATCATTCATCTTTGTCACCCCGTTGTCTTATGGTCATACGTATTGGCGTACCCTCAAGACCAAAGGTGGCTCTTATTTGATTTTCAATATATCTTTGATAGGAAAAATGGAAAAGCTCCGCGCTGTTGCAGAATATAACAAAGTGGGGCGGCTTTACACCGGTCTGCGTCATGTAATATATTTTCAGTCTTCTGCCCTTGTCCGTTGGAGGCTGAACCCTTGTCTGAGCATCGGCAAGGACGTTATTAAGCATGCCGGTAGTTATACGCATATTGCTCTGTTCGAAAACAAAGTTGACATTTTCAAATATTCTATCCAACCTCTGCCCTGTTTTCGCGGAAACAAACAAAACCGGAGCATAGGACATGAAAGAAAGATCATGCATAACGCCCTCTCTCATTTTATCCATGGTTTTTCCATCTTTTTCAACAAGGTCCCACTTGTTTACAACTATAATGCTGGCTTTTCCGGCTTCGTGAGCCATGCCGGCAATCTTGGTATCCTGTTCCGTAACTCCGTCTCTTGCGTCAATCATAATAAGACACACATCACTTCTTTCGATTGCCGCCTGAGCTCTCATAACAGAATATTTTTCTATTTTGTCATAAACCTTGGATTGCCTCCGGATACCGGCAGTGTCTATGAGAATATATTTTCCGTATTTATTCTCAAATGGCGTATCAACTGCGTCTCTTGTAGTACCCGCAACATCAGAGACAATTACCCTCTCCTCACCTAAAATCTTGTTTATAATCGAAGATTTTCCAACATTCGGTTTTCCAATAACGGCTATTTTAATTACGTCAGAATCCTGCTCTGTATCCTCCTCCGGAGGAAAATATTTTAAACATTCATCTAGAATATCGCCGGTACCGTGACCGTGCACAGCTGATGTCGCTATTGGGTCTCCCAATCCCAGAGAATAAAACTCGTATATCTCTGGGTCGACAGTTCCAACACTGTCCATTTTATTTACCGCGAGCACAACAGGCTTCTTTGAACGCAGCAGCATATTTGCAACTTCCTTGTCAGCCGCAGTCACTCCCGTGGAAATATCCGCAACAAAAATTATCACATTGGCTGTATCAATGGCAAGCATGGCCTGTGCCCGCATAAATGTCAATATTTCATTATCTGTATTAGGTTCGATTCCTCCGGTATCAACTACATCAAAGGTTCTGCCAGCCCATTCACACTCGGCGTAAAGTCTGTCCCTTGTAACACCCGGAGTGTCTTCAACTATCGAAAGTCTTTTTCCAACCAGTCTGTTAAACAGCATACTCTTTCCAACGTTAGGTCTGCCAACTATGGCAACAAGCGGTTTAGACATATCCCTCTCCCCTTCCTTTAACTTAACACCACTTTTAAAAGCTCATCTCCGCTGGAACCAACAGGTACCACCGGAACTCCCAATTTTTCAGAAACCTCATCTACCGTAATATCGTCAAGAAATACATCGCCCTCGTCGCGAAGCATTCTATTTGTAACATAAAGCCTTTTACCCAGTTCTTTACCATTAAGCTGGGCTATTAAATCCTTACCTGTTATAAGCCCGGCAACATCTATGGAATGACCAAAAAAATCATTTAAAATTGGATAAACCGTTCCGTTAATTTCCGGGTACTTCTCCTTTGCCATGTTGAGAAGAAGATTCAGCGTGTAAGACGCCGACACGCCCGTTGCAATGGAAAATGGCGTACCCTTCGGCTTTTCCTCACAATAGTCAAGAGCGTCCTTAAACTCCGCTATAAGAAGCCGGATAAGACCAACACCGTTTTCGAGCTGAGGATACCCCTCATAATACTCGTCCTCATGAATGTCTCGCTTTGCCTTAAGGTACATTTCATCTGAGCAGAAAAAAATTCTGCTGCCGTATTTATCCAAGCACTGATCCGCGTAACTCTCAACCAAATCAATTACGGCGGCGGCAGATTCTTCATTAAAGGGAGTAATCTTATGAAGCCCCTTTCTGAACTTAGTCAAACCCACCGGTATGACAGAGCAACTGTTAACGGCAGGGTATAAATCAGAAAGTTCTTTCATGGTATAAATAAGCTCATCTCCGTCATTTATACCGGGGCAGCATACAATCTGGCAGTTCATCTCAATTCCGGCTTTGCCAAGTCTTTTTATAATGTCAACGCCCTTTCCGGCATTTCTATTTCCCAACATAAGGCACCTTAGCTCCTTATTCATGGTGTGAACAGAAACGTTTATGGGACTGATTTTAAGGTCTATGATTCGCTGTATCTCTCTGTCGGACATATTGGTAAGGGTAACGTAGCTGCCTGTCAAAAAAGACAGCCGGACGTCATCATCCTTAAAGTAAAGAGTATCCCTCATTCCCTCAGGCATCTGGTCAACAAAACAAAAAATGCAGTTATTAGCGCAGGAACGCATATTGTCCATTAAATATGTTTCAAAATCAATTCCTGCGTTTTCCCCTACATCCTTGATTACCTCATGGTCAGACACAGAGCCGTCCTCATGCTCAACTGTAAAAATAGCGTCACTATCATAGGCGTAGTACATATAGTCCAACACATCATGGATTACATTTCCATCAATTTTTAAAAGCCTGTCGCCAGGTACAATACCAGCTCTTTGGGCGGCTGAACCTCTTTCAACAGAGCTTATACGATTCTGCATCTGAAAATTCTCCTAACTTTATCCTATGGTTTTTATCATAAACAAAAAGCGGCGGGTAAAACCCCGCCGCTTTTGAGCTCAATTTTACTTGCTTTCCACTGCAACTACTTCACGGCCATTGTAGTAACCGCAAGCGCTGCAAGCTCTGTGAGGCAGATGAAGCTCGCCGCACTTTGGGCAGGCAACAAGACCCGGAACGCTAAGCTTCCAGTTGGAGCCACGTCTCTTATCTCTCCTTGCCTTGGATACTTTCCCCTTTGGTACTGCCATAATGACACCTCCTGTTAATCATTGTTCTCCAGGAGCTGTCTGAGGACAGCCAGCCTGGGGTCTTGGTCTTCCCTGCAGTCGCAGGGACCATCATTAAGGTTTTTACCGCATTTGGGGCACAGCCCCTTGCAGTCTTCCTTGCATAAAAAACGCTGATCCATACCGAGGACAAGCACAGTAGTCGCAATCTCGTCCATATCAACAAAATCGCCATCCAGCAGATATATATCCTCACTGTCTTCGTCCTGAAGCTCCTCGGCAAGATAGGCATTTATAGCGAACTCGATAGGCTTTGTAAAGCGCTTAAGACATCTTGCGCACAAACAGGTTATCTCAGTATCAAGCTTGCCGGTCACTGTAAGTACTCCAGCTCTGTTTTCAACCATACCGGTAACCATAACCGGTTTATTAAAGCTTTCGACAGCGCTGAACTTAAGGTCAGAAACATCAAGCGGATAAGAAAACTCCACTGACTCCCCCGGATAATTGATTATTTCTCCCAGGTTTATCTTCATAACTCACCTCTAAGCAATACTTACCACAATCACGCTCTAAGTATTATACATGAATACCCCAAATCTGTCAAGGGTTTTTCTTAACACCTCAAAAATATATTTATGTCTCGCAACAAATGTGGTATAATGCCTGTGCTAGTAAAAGTATAGTTAATTTTAATTTTTTTGCAATAATCATCTTTAACAAAACAGAAAACTTGCGGGAGGGAGCTTATGAAGGAATTTACCATAGGATCTAATGATGCCGGTCAGAGGCTGGATAGGTTTGTAGGAAAAACCGTACCCCTTCTTCCTGAATCACTCCTTCAAAAATACATAAGAATCAAACGTATTAAGCTTAACGGCAAAGGGTCAAAAAGGGACACCCGTCTCAATTTCGGCGATGTTATTCAAATGTACATAAACGACGAATTTTTTGAAAAACCGACAGAGGATAACGCCTACCTTAAAATATCCACTCCAAAGTTTGATATTGTCTATGAGGATGACAACATTATTCTTTCCAATAAACCGGCGGGTGTTTTATGTCACTCCTCTGGAGAATGGGACTATAACACACTTATATCCAACATAAAGGCCTACCTGTATCAAAACGGGCAGTGGAAGCCAAAAGAAGAAAACTCCTTCGCACCTGCTCTTTGCAACAGGATTGATAGAAATACAGCCGGCATAGTAATTGCTGCCAAAAACGCGGAAAGTTTAAGAATAATGGATGAAAAAATAAGGCTTCGCGAGATTGAAAAAATCTATCTTGCCGCTGTCCACGGAGTCATGGAGCCCAGAGACGGCACTCTTCAGGGGTATATATTCAAGGACGCAAAAACTAATCGTGTTTACGTTAGAGCAAAGCAGGAAAAAGGCGCTAAAACAGCCATAACAGAATATAAAACGGTTAAGGTCAAAAATGGTCTGTCTCTTGTGGAATGTGAGCTTTTGACAGGGCGAACTCATCAGATAAGAGCTCAGTTTGCCTCTGCAGGTCACCCCCTTCTGGGTGACGGAAAATACGGCACCCCATATAAAGGCTCACAGCTTAGGCTGCAAGGTCAGGCACTGTGCTCCTACAAGCTCTCTTTCAGATTCAAAACTGATTCCGGAATACTGTCATATCTTGACGGGAAAACCTTCCAGGTACCCACGCCAGACTTCGTCAAAATTCTTTTTTAAGCACAAATATTTTATTGACTTTTACTATGCTCATGTGTATATTATTCTTGTAATTCTGCGTAGGTGTTATGTGCACCTGTGAAACGAGGGGGATGATAATGTCCAAAGAACTTATACGTCTAAAAGATGTGTCTATGACCTTTGATGGCGAGACCATTTTAGACAACATGAACATTTATTTTAATGACAAAGAATTTCTTACACTTCTTGGTCCCAGCGGCTGCGGCAAAACTACTACGCTGCGAATAATCGGCGGGTTCCTGACGCCTACCAGTGGCGACGTGATCTTTGACGGTGTAAGAATTAATGACATTCCTCCCCATAAGCGTCAGGTCAATACGGTGTTTCAGAGATATGCTCTGTTCCCGCACCTGAATGTGTATGATAACGTAGCCTTTGGTCTGCGCATACCGAAGCCTTATGAGGATGTCAGCTCAGTTGCTTTGTCAGAAGCAAGCGGCGGAAAGAAAAGGAAAAAGAAGCTGTCAGAGACAGAAATTAAAAGCAGAGTGACCGAGATGCTGGAAATCGTTTCGCTGAAGGGCTTTGAACACCGTTCCGTCTCTTCCCTGTCCGGAGGTCAGCAGCAGCGTGTTGCCATAGCCCGGGCACTTGTTAACCAGCCTAAGGTGCTTCTTCTTGATGAGCCGCTTGGTGCACTGGATATGCGTCTTAGGAAGGATATGCAGCAGGAACTCAAGCGAATACAAAAGCAAATGGGCATAACATTTATATATGTCACTCACGATCAGGAAGAAGCCCTTTCTATGAGTGATACGGTTGTTGTTATGAATGCCGGTAAAATTCAGCAAATCGGCACTCCCGAAGATATTTACAATGAACCCAAAAACGCTTTTGTCGCTGACTTTATCGGTGAATCCAATATTGTTGACGGTATAATGCGTGAGGATAATGTTGTAGAGATTTTCGGTCGTAAATTTAGATGTCTTGACAAAGGCTTTGCTCCCGATGAACCTGTGGACGTAGTAATTCGCCCTGAAGATGTTGATATAGTCGATGTAAAAGACGGCGCCCTGACAGGCACTGTTACGAGCGTGACATTTAAGGGAATGCACTACGATATAATTGTGGATTTCAAGGGATTCAAGTGGCTTATAGAAACTACGGATTTTTGTCCCGAAGGGTCGAGAATAGGGATTAAGATTGATCCTGACGGGTTCCATGTAATGAAGAAGAGTGAATACTCCGGTATGTTTGGTGATTACAGCTCATACAGCGCTGAGTATGATGAAATCGGCGATGTGGAGTATGAGGAATCTTCTTTGGAGGACGAAGCCGATGAAGTCTAGGGCATTTGCTTATCCGTACGTTCTTTGGATGGCGTTATTTGTGGTAGCGCCGATTATCATTATAGTCGTCTACGCTTTCTCGGCGTCGGACGGCTCCTTTACGTTAGATAACTTTTCAAACATGGAGCTCTATCTTTCCGTGTTTGGAAGAAGCTTTGGGCTGGCACTTATCGCCACCATTACCTGTCTCCTCCTCGGTTACCCTCTGGCATATGCGCTGGCTCATGAGGGTCCAAGAGCACAGGGTATCATGCTTATGCTGATTATGCTCCCTATGTGGATGAATTTCCTTCTCAGAACCTATGCTTGGATGAGTCTTTTGGAAAAAACGGGTTTAATTAACCGTTTTCTCGGTCTTTTTGGCATAGCGCCTCTGAACATGATTAACACCCCCTTTGCAGTGGTGCTGGGAATGGTTTATAATTACCTTCCGTTTATGGTCCTTCCAATTTACTCCGTGATAGTTAAGATTGACAAATCTTTGCTTGAAGCCGCTCAGGACCTTGGAGCTAAACCCTCCACGGTTTTCACAAGAGTGATCTTCCCCCTTAGTCTTTCAGGTGTTCTATCCGGAATAACCATGGTTTTCGTGCCTGCCGTCAGTACCTTTGCCATATCAAAGCTTTTGGGCGGAAACAAAACCATGCTCCTGGGAGACCTCATTGAAATGCAGTTCTTAGGCGGCTCTTACAATCCTCATCTTGGAAGCGCCATTGCGCTTGTTATGATGGTGGTCGTAATGGTCTGCATGTTTGTCATGAATCGGTTCGGTTCTGACGATGAACAGGTGGTGATGTTTTGAAAACTAAGCTGTCTGTTCTTGGCAGGGTGTACACGTTTCTCATATATTTTTTTTTGTATCTGCCAATCTTTGTTTTGATAGTGTTCTCGTTTAACAGCTCAAACAGCAGGACTATCTGGAGCGGGTTTTCCCTTGAATGGTACGGCGAACTGTTTAGAGATTCGGTGATTATGTCGTCGGTATACACAACGCTGCTTGTGTCTTTTATCTCCGCGCTCATTGCTACTGTTTTCGGAACCGCTGCCGCCATTGGCTTTTTCAATATGCGTGGGAAAATGAGAACCCACCTTCTGAATGTTAACAATATTCCGCTTATGAACGCTGATATTGTTACAGGTGTTTCCCTGCGACTTCTTTTTGTAGCCGCTTTTTTCGCCCTCGGTCGAGCGTTCGGCGCTATCAACGGTTTTCTCGGTACTCACCTGCCCGTGTCCTTTGATTTAGGGTTTGGTACATTGCTTATTGCTCACATAACATTTAATGTACCATATGTGATACTGTCTGTTATGCCGAAACTTCATCAGTCCGACCGTAACCTTATGGACGCAGCGCTGGATCTTGGATGTACGCCGATTTCCGCCATATGGAAAGTCGTTTTACCAGAAATAATGCCCGGCATAGTAAACGGAGCACTTATTGCCTTTACCATGTCTATTGACGACTTTGTCATAAGCTATTTTACAGCCGGTTCAAAAACACAGACACTGGCTATGGCTATCTACTCCATGACAAAAAAACGCGTAACGCCTAAGATTAACGCAATTTCTACCATTTTATTTACAACTGTACTTGTACTTTTAATTATCGTCAACATTCGTTCACTGCGTCAGTCAAAAAACAATGACGCAAAACAAAAGAAAGGAATATTAAAATGAAAAGAAAAATTGTCTCAATTGTACTTGTCCTTGCCGCTGTTATGATGATGCTGAGTTTGTCATCCTGTGGCAAGGAGTATGACGGTGAAATAAATGTCTATAACTTTGGCGAGTATATAGATGAGCAGACCTATAAGGATTTTGAGGAAGAGTACAATATAAAGGTTAACTACACAACCTACGAAACCTGTGAGTCTCTTTACTCCGTTCTTAAGCTTGGCGGAGCAGATTATGATGTTCTCATAACCTCTGACTATATGATAGGACGTATGGCAAATGAGGGTATGCTCATGGAGCTTGATTGGGACAATATTCCTAACTACGAGCTGATTGACGATAAATATAAAAAGCTTGAGTACGACCCTGAGGAACTGTATTCTGTTCCCTATATGTGGGGTACTGTGGGTCTTATCTACAATAGAGAGGAGATTGACGAGGAGATTACAAGCTGGGGTGCCCTTTTTGACGAAAAGTATTCCGGCAATATTTTGATGTTTGATTCTCCCCGTGACGCCTTCGGCGTTGCTCTTTCCTATCTGGGATACTCCCTTAATACAACAGATGAGGCTGAAATTGAGGAGGCCTACGAGCTTCTTGTCCAACAGAAGCCCCTTGTTCAGGGTTATTTCCAGGATCAGATGTATGATAAACTGGAAAGCGGAGAAGCCCTTTTAGGAGCATACTACGCCGGAGATTACATTTGTATGCTGGAAAACAATCCTAGCCTTAAATTTGTAGTTCCCGATGAGGGCTCCAATTGGTATGTAGATGCGTTCTGTATTCCTAATTCATGTGAAAACAAGGAAGCAGCTGAGCTTTTCATAAACTATATGTGCCAGACTGACGTGACCCTTGCAAACATGGAAAGTACAGGCTATGCTAGCCCCAATACTGAAGCCTGCGATATTTACGCAGAGGATCTGGACGAATCTCTTGCAGAGATTATGTTCCCCAGTGAAGAAGTGCTATCACGTTGTGAGGTATTTTTGAACCTGCCGCAAAACATACTTGACCTTTATGATTCATACATGGTTAAGCTTAAAGCCTGACGATACTGAATATGAGTAAAAAAGACAAGAAACAAAAAAAGCAAAGAACACAGTACAAGCTTGACTATATTTCAAGCATTTTCCTCTGTTCGTTTTTATTTGCCATCGCATATGACCTGCTTCAAAAGAACAAAGGTCATGGATATTTTACCACCAATATGATATTTGGCGTTCTGCTACTTGTCATATGCTGTATTATAATGTACAGAGCAATAAAAGAAATGGTCCTTAAACGTAAAGCTCAGCTATACGCAGAGCTTGAGCGCCGTGAGCGTGAAGCTGAACAGGCTGAAAATTTAAAGAACAGCGATGATGTTCCGGAAAATCAAAAGTTTGATTCTGACAGTGAGAGCACTGATGAACCTGCTGATAATTAAAATGGACAGTAAAATCTATAAATGGACCGCAGGAAAAACCTGCGGTCCATTTTCTGTTAGCTATCTGCTCTTAAGCAGCTACCTTCCAAATATGAAGATAAACTCATCTCCAATGTCTGCCGTGCTCATATAAATCATTTTCATTTCCCCAGTAATAATAATACGGATAATCCTCCCGCAATACTTCCTCTTCCTGAGTGTAGGGTGCGTCCTCCGTGCCGCCTCTATCCAGTTTCCTTGAAGCGCCAAATCCAAAAAACAGATTTATTATAAGGTTAACAATTATATATATTAGAATAAACCTCAAAAAAATCTTGCCGGGATTTATGGTATAGGTGTGAAATGAAAAATTACCTTGCTGAAATCCGTTTGCAGTAGAATATCCACCTCCGGATTGCTGGTTTCCGTTCCAATAGGACCGGAACGGATCCTGACCTCCATACTGGCTAAATGGATCTGAATAACTTGTGCGTTGGTTAGTATAGCTCTGGGGATTTTTAATTTTATCGTATGCCTCATTAATTTCATTCATTTTTTTCGCAGCATACTCATCACCTGGATGAAGGTCCGGGTGATATTTTTTAGCCATTGCCCTGTATGCTGATTTAATTTCCTCTTCCGAGGATCCCGGTTCTACTCCTAAAGTCTTATAAGGATCTTCCATTTGCGCCCCTCCACAATCAATTTAGCTTTTTCCCTCAAATCTATTGCCACACTTCCGGCAAGTCATTATTATTTTACCCTTACCTATTGGCACTCTCAGCTTCGTGTGACATGACGGACAGGTAAAGAATTTAA